>NZ_JBYSWK010000005.1:0-150244 GCF_058781025.1 Heyndrickxia sp. FW510-T9
GTTATAAATCCTAAGTAGGCTTGGTTTCGGGGCATCTTTTCTTACCAAGTTTATTGATTTTTAACCCAAATAACGTTGTTTTACTTAGAATTTCGTATATAAAAGCAACAATATATAAGAAAAGAGCCTTTAGTAAAGGATTGCTTCGGCAATCCTTTTTTCTATATAAAAATGAACGAATGTTCATTTTTCATTTTTACAAACTATATACAATAGATTATAATAATAAGAGTAGTGTAAATTTTCAGACGTTTAGTTTGTTTGTAGGAGGGGTTAAATGGAAAATAAACCATGGTTGTCTCATTATCCTGAGGAAATTCCGAAGACGTTACAACTAGAAGAAAAACCCGTACATGCCTATTTAACAGAAGCAGCACGAAAATATGCAGAAAAAACCGCTATCCATTTTATGGGAAAGGAACTAACATATAAAGAGGTATATGAATCATCTTTAAAATTAGCAGCGTATCTTAGAAAAATTGGCATAAAAAAAGGTGATAAAGTTGCTATTATGCTCCCTAATGGTCCTCAATCTGTCATCAGTTATTATGGGATACTGTATGCAGGGGGGATTGTTGTGCAAACTAATCCGCTTTATACAGAGAGAGAACTAGCTTATCAAATGGAGGATTCCGAAGCAAAAGTAATTATTACACTGGACATCCTTTTTCCAAGAGTAACAAAGGTAGCAGGTAAGACAAATTTGCATGACATTATTATAACCGCTGTCAAGGATTATTTGCCATTTCCGAAAAATATGGTCTATCCATTTATTCAAAAGAAGCAAACAGGTATCGTCGTAAAGGTTGAACATAATGGAAATCATCATTTACTCAGAAAAATTTTGGCTGAAACAGTTGTTGAACCTCCACCAATAGATGAAGAATTTGATTTTGAAAATGATCTTGCTTTATTACAATATACTGGAGGCACAACCGGATTTCCAAAAGGGGTTATGCTTACACATAAAAATTTAGTTGCAAATGCGACAATGTGCGATGCCTGGCTTTACAAGGCGAAAAAAGGCGAGGAAGTGGTTTTGGGCTTATTGCCATTTTTCCATGTTTATGGAATGACAGCAGTCCTTATTCTATCTGTAATGCAAGGCTATAAAATGGTGCTCTTGCCTAAATTCGATGCGGAAACAACTTTAAAAACCATTCAAAAACAGCGCCCAACTCTATTTCCTGGCGCACCAACTATTTATATCGGTCTATTAAATCATCCTGATATTCAACAATACAATTTATCTTCGATTGATTCATGTATTAGTGGTTCCGCTCCATTACCTGTAGATGTTCAGCAAAGATTTGAAAAAGTAACGGGTGGAAAGCTTGTCGAAGGATATGGATTAACAGAATCTTCTCCTGTCACTCATGCTAATTTTGTTTGGGACAAAAGAGTAAAGGGAAGTATCGGTGTCCCGTGGCCAGACACGGATTCGGCCATCTTTTCATTAGAAACAGGAGAAATAGTAGAACCTGGTGTGATTGGAGAATTAGCAGTAAAAGGGCCACAGGTAATGAAGGGGTATTGGAGGAGGCCGGAAGAAACAGAGCAAGTCTTGAAAGATGGTTGGTTATTTACTGGGGATCTTGGTTATATGGATGAAGAGGGATATTTTTATGTGGTAGATCGTAAAAAAGATATGATAATTGCAGGTGGATATAATATTTACCCTCGGGAAGTGGAAGAAGTGTTGTATGAGCATCCGGATATACAAGAGGTTGTTGTAGCAGGTGTTCCTGACCTTTATCGAGGAGAAACCGTCAAGGCATATATTGTGTTAAAGGAAAATGCAGTCGTTACAGAGGATGAGCTAAATACATTTACAAGAAAATATTTAGCGGCATATAAAATCCCAAGAATATACGAATTTCGAAAGGATCTACCTAAAACAGCTGTTGGGAAAATATTACGAAGAACATTAATCGAGGAAGAAAGAAAGAAGCAACAAGAACAAGATAAAATAGGGTAGAGGTTAATTCAGAGCCCCAAAAGGCTCTTCATTTTTGCACTAAATATTCTTGACATTGTGACGATTTGAAATTAATATAAAAATATGAATGAATATTCATTCATATTTTTCCGAATATTTAATAATATTATATCCTAGTCATAACTGAATGAAAAGAACCTATTAATTAATATCTTCTAAATCAACCATAACCTCTCACTTAAAGAATGGAGGAGCATATACGTTTGAAAAGTAATAAACCAAAATACAAACAAATAATAGATGCTGCAGTTATTGTAATTGCAGAAAATGGTTACCATCATGCACAGGTCTCCAAAATCGCCAAGGAAGCTGGAGTTGCTGACGGTACAATTTATCTTTACTTTAAAAATAAAGAAGATATATTGATTTCATTGTTTCAAGAGAAAATGGGTTCCTTTATTGAAAAAATTCGAAAAGGAATTACAGGAAAAGAAACTGCTGCTGAGAAGTTATTCGTAATGATAGAAAGTCATTTTCAAATCTTATCAGAAGACCATCAGATGGCTGTTGTGACACAGTTAGAGTTGCGTCAATCTAATAAAGAATTACGTTTGAAAATTAATGATGTACTTAAAGGTTATTTACAATTAGTTGATGAAATTCTCCAATTCGGCAAGGAAACAGGTGAATTTGATTCAAAATTAGATACAAGAGTATTCAGACAAATGATTTTTGGTACCATCGATGAAATTGTGACTACCTGGGTAATGAATGAAGAAAAATATGATTTAGTGGCACTGGCACCAGATGTTCACCGATTATTTATTAAAGCTGCCGCTTCCGTTTAATTTTATCTTAGCTTCTTTTATTTACGGACATTATTATTCATAAAAAATTTTTTCAAAACATAAATGAGTGTGTTTATATCATTAAATTATAAGAAAATGCCATTTTTAACAGATGTAGTGGACAAAATGCACAAGAATATGGCTTAATTTTAATAGGGGATTTTCCCTGCTGAAAGGATCATCAAAGAATGAGGGAGGAGAGCGGGAATGGAATTTTTGACAGTAACGAAAGAGAATCATATAGCTTTTGTCACCATCCATAGGCCACCTGCAAATGCACTTGCATCTGGACTTTTGGAAGAGCTTTCATTAGTATTTGATGAGGTAGAAGCAAGTAATGATATAAGAGTGGTTTTACTTCATGGAGAAGGACGCTTTTTCTCAGCTGGGGCAGATATTAAAGAATTTACCACTATTGAAACAGAAGAGGAATTCGGTAAGCTAGCTAAAAAAGGACAAGATTTGTTTGAAAGAATTGAAAAATTTCGAAAGCCGGTCATTGCTGCTATCCATGGTGCCGCACTAGGTGGCGGATTAGAGTTAGCAATGTCATGTCATATTAGACTTGTAACAGAAACAGCCAAACTTGGTTTACCGGAACTCCAATTAGGTTTAGTTCCCGGGTTTGCCGGTACTCAGCGCTTACCACGCTATGTAGGTATGCCAAAAGCTATGGAGATGTTATTTACGAGTGAACCAATTTCTGGATTAGAGGCAGTAGAATGGGGTCTTGCTAATCATGCATATTCTGAAGAAGAATTAATGCCAAAGGCAAAAGAAATGGCATTAAAAATTGCGGGGAAAAGCCCTGTATCGATTGGAGCCGCAATTGAACTATTAAACTATGGAAAATCGGAAAACTTTTATAAAGGTGTTGCTCGCGAGTCGGAACTTTTTGGGAAAGTTTTCAAATCGATGGATGGGCAAGAGGGAATTGCAGCATTCATTGAGAAGCGTGAGCCGAACTTTAAAGGAGAATAGAACGAAGAAATTTAATGAATTTAAACTTTGTCCAGCTCCTATCGACTAGCGGGTGAGCAAGGCGCTTATACTTTTTTTATCAAAAATTATCTTAATCTTTGAAACTCACAAAATGTTTATAAAATCTAGGAGGGTTTAGCATGAATATTTTTGTATTATTGAAAAGAACATTCGATACAGAGGAAAAAATATCACTTGCAAATGGGCAAATCAATGAAGACGGCGCTGAATTTATCATTAATCCATACGATGAATATGCTGTCGAAGAAGCGATCCAAGTTCGCGATGAGCATGGTGGCGAAGTAACTGTTATTTCTGTAGGAAATGAAGAAACAGAAAAGCAACTTCGAACTGCATTAGCAATGGGTGCTGATAAAGCTGTTCTTATTAATACTGAGGATGACTTAGATTTCGCTGATCAATTTACGACTGCAAAGATCTTAGCTGAATATTTGAAGGATAAAGAAGCAGATTTGATTATTGGTGGTAATGTGGCAATTGATAATAGCTCAGGTCAGGTTGGACCAAGGGTTGCAGACCTATTAAATATTCCATATGTAACTACAATTACAAAATTGACTATCGAAGGCGACAAAGTAACGGTAGTCCGTGATGTGGAAGGGGACTCTGAAGTCATTGAAACATCCTTACCGTTGTTAGTTACGGCACAACAAGGCTTGAATGAGCCGCGTTATCCATCCTTACCAGGAATTATGAAAGCTAAGAAAAAGCCGTTAGAAGAGCTAGAACTAGATGATTTAGATTTAGATGAAGATGAAGTGCAAGCAATGACAAAAACAATTGAAGTTTATTTACCGCCTAAAAAAGAAGCAGGGAAAATTCTCGAAGGCGAATTAGGTGAACAAGTAAAAGAATTAGTTGAGCTTCTGCACAAGGAAGCAAAAGTAGTTTGATTTTAAAAGAGTCAACAACCTATTATACAAAACGGTATATTTCTGAACATACAGGGAGGTAATTTCTAATGGCAAGAAAAGTTCTAGTACTAGGTGAGGTTCGTGACGGTTCACTTCGAAATGTTTCATTCGAAGCTATTGCAGCTGGAAAAACGGTTGCTGAAAGTGGAGAAGTTGTTGGTGTATTAATCGGGGAATCAGTATCAAGTTTGGCGAATGAATTAATTCAATATGGTGCCGATAGAGTAGTAGTAGTAGAGGATGTAAAATTAAAACAATATTCATCTGATGGTTATTCCCAAGCCTTCATGGCAGTTGTAGACAGCGAAAGTCCTGATGGGATCGTATTCGGTCATACTGCTCTTGGAAAAGACTTATCACCAAAAATTGCGAGTAAGTTAAATACTGGTCTTATCTCAGATGCTATTAGTGTTGAGGTAGCAGGGGGGAATCTAGTATTTACTCGTCCGATTTACTCTGGTAAGGCTTTTGAGAAGAAGATTGTAACAGACGGAATTATTTTTGCATCTGTTCGTCCAAATAATGTTAACGCGTTACAGAAGGATGAAGGGAAAACAGGTGATGTAACCTCTATTTCTGTCGACATTAAGGACCTTCGTACGATCATTAAAGAAGTTGTTCGCAAGGCAAGTGAAGGCGTGGATCTATCGGAAGCAAAAGTAGTCATTGCTGGTGGCCGCGGTGTGAAAAGCACTGAAGGCTTCGAACCGTTGAAAGAGCTTGCAAATGTACTTGGCGGTGCAGTAGGAGCTTCACGTGGAGCTTGTGATGCTGACTATTGCGATTATTCCTTGCAAATTGGTCAAACAGGTAAAGTAGTTACTCCAGATCTTTATATTGCTTGTGGAATTTCAGGTGCCATTCAGCATTTAGCTGGGATGAGCAATTCAAAGGTAATCGTTGCTATTAATAAAGACCCGGAAGCGAATATCTTTAAAGTGGCAGACTACGGTATCGTTGGTGACTTATTCGAAGTAGTTCCAATGCTGACCGAAGAATTCAAAAAGCTGAAAGTAGCACAATCATAATACGAATATTTGAAAAAAAGTGCAAAGAATAGCAATATTCTTTGCACTTTTTCTTTTTAACAGAATATTGTTTAAGAAAAAAGCATTTATTATATGGATACATACCTTAGGATGGTGGTGCAGATATGCTTTTTTCCATTTTAAAAGATCAATATACATGGAATGTATCGCTATTTGTTATTCTATTATTTATAGCATTAGCATACTTGTATTTGCCTAGGAAAGGTAGACTAAAAAGATATGATCATAAAATTCAACCAATTCTTTTCTTAGGTGCTTTATGTTTCCTATATCTGCTAAGAGGAAGTCCACTTAACGTAATAACCCATTTATCTTTCAGTACACATATGTTACAAATGAGCATAATTTATTTTTTTATTCCACCTTCACTTTTGCTAGGTCTTCCACCATCCATTTTGCAATTAAAATATCTTAATAAAAGGAATCTCCAAATTGTTAGGATGATCACCATTTTTGCTCTGTTTCTCTTTGGTATAGCATTGTTTCTATACCACTTACCGATAACAGCAATTCGGATTATGGAAAACTCTGATTATCACGAAGCATATTTATGGATTATGTTTATTTTATCCATGATTATGTGGCTTCCGATTTGTATACGTAATGGTAATATCGAAAACCGATTTATGGATAAAAAGAATTATGCAAGATTAACTGCAATGATTATTACTCCAGCATGCTTATTACTAATCATTCTTCCATTTGATCCAAATAACTCTCCACTTTTTTCCCATATGACAGCCCTTTGCATACCTCCAGCATATTTAAACCACTTGCTGCCATTCCCATTTAACACAAAATATGATCAACAATTTGCAGGAGTAATCATGTTTTTGATGCATAAGTTAAGTATTTCATTCAATTTTAGTTTAGAGAAGGTGTTCAAAAATACATCAGTAAAGGAACGGTAAATGTTCTAATGAATTTATACAATAGTTCTAGTTGGAAAATCACTTAATATACTTAATAATAATGGACAATTAGAAGCTGGTGATTACATTTGATAGAAACTCTCCATCTTGACATTAAAGGAATGTATTGTAGTGCATGCTCCGGGAGAATTGAAAAATCTGTATTGAAAATGGAAGGAATTTTTGATGTAAACGTAAATTTAGCTACCGAAAAAGGAAGAATTGTCTATGATTCCGACTATACTAATAAATTAAAAATACTGGAAAGGATAAATAAATTAGGATATTCTCCAAGCTTGTTAAATCATAAAGATTACAAGGAAGAGGAGAAAAAAGATGCAGAAATTGCTTCGTTAACTTTGAAAGTGATATTTTCTATATTGTTTGCAATTCCATTAGTGCTGACGATGTTTGTTCAGGCGGATTGGTTTAATTTCTATTTGCCGAGAATTTTTTTAAATCCTTGGTTTCAACTTTTAATAGCAACACCTGTCCAATTTATTATAGCTTATCCATTTTACAAAGGGGCTTGGAATTCGATTAAAAATCGAGGAGCAACGATGGATGTGCTTGTCGTAATTAGTACAACGTCTGCCTATTTTTATTCTCATTATCTTACTGTTCGATCATTACATATGGACCATGTTGGTAATCCCATTCATTTACACTTTGAAACCAGTGTGTTAATCATTACTTTTGTCTTAGTTGGAAAACTAATGGAGGCTAAAACAAAAAGAAAAACTTTGGATGCCATTCATTCTTTACATAAATTAAAAGTGAATTCAGCTACAATCCTTGAAAATGGTAATGAGGTAAATAAATCGATTAAAGACATTATTCCTGGGGACATTATTTTAGCTAAGCCAGGAGAAAGAATCCCTATTGACGGACAAGTTATTAGTGGATTTACCACGATAAATGAATCTATGCTATCAGGTGAAAGCATTCCAGTTGAGAAAAAAAAGGGAGATCTAGTATATGCAGGCACCATTAATCTAAATAGTGTTATTCAATTAAAAGCAACAAAAGATCATACCGAGACACTTTTATCAAAAATCATTCATATCGTTGAAGAAGCGCAATTATCCAAGCCACCTATTCAAAACATAGCAGACCGATTTACCTCGATATTTGTTCCAATCGTTTTTATTCTTGGAATCATGACATTTCTTATTTGGTACTATATTTTAGCTCCAGGTGTTATGAATGAAGCTACCGTGAATATGATCGCTGTTTTGATTATTTCTTGCCCATGTGCATTAGGTTTAGCTACCCCTATGTCGATTATGGTTGGAAGTGGTCAAGCCGCAAAGCAAGGTATCCTTATTAAAGAAGGCCGAATGATTGAGTTAATCAGTAAAAATAATATTGTAGTACTCGATAAAACGGGAACTATCACAAAAGGACGGCCGCAAGTTACAGAAATATTAATTCGGAATATGGATCAACATTTATTTCTGCAGCTTGTCGGTTCAATCGAAAATGGGGCTAACCATCCTATTGGCAGTTCAATTGTGGAGGAAATCAAAAGAAAAGTCACAGATATTCCTATAGCAACAAATACGGAAGTACTAGTTGGATACGGAGTTCAAGGAACTGTGAATGATAAAAAAGTTGTAATTGCAAGCGCAAGGTTTTTTAAAAACCAACAAAGGATGGACCATTTACAAGTTCACAAACAGGTTGAAAAATTTGAGCAAGAGGGTAAGACCGTCATGCTTGTTTCTATAGATAATAGAATTCATGGGATTATTGCAGTAAGAGATGAAATGAAAAAATCAGCAAAACAGGCAATTACACGTTTAAAGAGAATGGGTTTGAAGGTTGTTATGCTATCCGGTGATAATCCAAGTACGACTAAAAGCATTGCCAAAAAAACAGGAATTAATTATTTTGAAGCAGAAGTTTCGCCACAAAGAAAGGCAGAATGGATTAAAACTTCTCAAAAAGCTGGAAATAAAATAATGATGGTTGGAGATGGAATTAATGATGCTCCAGCACTATCAATGGCTGATGTTGGGGTAGCTCTTGGGACTGGGACGGATATAGCTATTGAGGCCGGTGATGTAACTATTATGAATGGTGATTTAAATAGACTAGCTGATGCAATTTTGATTAGTAGGAAAACAATGGTCAATATAAAGCAAAATTTTACTTGGGCATTCATTTATAATTTCATCTGCATACCTTTGGCGATGATAGGGATATTGCCCCCTTGGTTTGCAAGTGCGGCTATGGCATTTAGCTCCGTCTCTGTTGTATTAAATTCACTTCGTTTGAAAAATATGTAGGTTTGGATTACTATTATGGCTGGTGAATAATGAAGATATCGAAGGGAAATGTAATATTGAATCATTTCATTAGCAACATTTTCATTAGGATGATATACTTTCATTAACGTTAAAAATTAGGAGGCAAGTGAAAATGGCAATAACTCATGTTACAGATGGAAACTTTGCTGCCGAAACAGGCCAAGGTTTAGTTTTAGTAGATTTTTGGGCTACATGGTGTGGACCTTGTAAAATGATTGCTCCAGTTCTTGAGGAAGTAGATGCAGAACTTGGTGATAAAGTGAAAATTACTAAATTAGATGTTGATGAAAACCAAGAAACAGCAAGCAAATTTGGTGTAATGAGCATCCCGACTCTTATTTTATTGAAAGACGGAAAAGAAGTGGGTAAAGTTATCGGTTATCAACCAAAAGAAGCATTAGTAGAGTTTATTAATAATCACGCATAAAGAACAAATGCGAAAGCGTCTTGCTCATCGGCTAGCGGATTTCGTAGTCTGCGACTGAGAAATCCGCTAGCCGATAGGCGCTATTGAAATTGAAGTACAAATTTCACCTGTAGCTAGACGTAGACAACTTTTATAAAAGGTTATCCACAGTGTGAATTTTATAATTTAAAGTGAAAACGAAATCCGAGTCTTACGACTCGGATTTTTTGAAAGGTGAAAGACATGAACGAAATCATTAAAAATAAACTTGCCCTCCTGCCTGATCAGCCAGGTTGTTATTTAATGAAAGATCGACAAGGCACCATCATTTATGTAGGGAAAGCAAAGATTTTAAAAAATCGAGTTAGGTCCTATTTTACTGGTACACATGATGGAAAAACGCAAAGACTTGTAAGTGAAATTGAGGATTTCGAATATATCGTAACCTCTTCGAACATAGAAGCTTTAATTCTTGAAATGAATTTAATCAAAAAACATGATCCGAAATATAATGTCATGTTAAAAGACGATAAAAGCTATCCATACATTAAACTAACGAATGAACGACACCCGCGTTTGATTACCACAAGGAAAGTCAAGAAAGATAAGGGTAAATATTTTGGCCCATATCCGAATGTACAGGCAGCTAACGAAACAAAAAAACTATTAGATAGAATCTACCCATTACGAAAATGCTCCACTCTTCCGGATCGTGTTTGCTTATACTACCATTTAGGCCAGTGTTTGGCCCCATGTGTTAATGAAGTGAAAGAGGATACGTATCGAAATATGATTGATGATATTACTAGATTCTTAAATGGCGGTTATCGAGAAATAAAAATGGATTTAACAAAAAAAATGGAGCAAGCCGCTGAAAATTTAGAATTCGAAAGAGCGATGGAGTACCGTGACCAAATAACTCATATTGAAACAACTATGGAAAAGCAGAAAATGACAATGAACGATTTCACGGACCGAGATGTGTTTGGATATGCAGTAGACAAAGGTTGGATGTGTGTACAAGTATTTTTCATCCGCCAAGGGAAACTGATTGAAAGAGATGTGTCACTGTTTCCGATTTATAATGAGCCTGAAGAGGAATTTCTGACGTTTATCGGTCAATTTTACCTCCTACCTAATCATTTCAAACCTAAAGAAATTCTTATTCCAAAAGAAGTTGACATGGAAATGGCTGAGCAATTATTAGAAGTAAAAATTGTTCAGCCAAAAATTGGTGCGAAAAAAGATTTAGTAAAGCTAGCAGAAAAAAACGCAACTATTGCCCTCAAAGAGAAATTTGCCTTAATTGAGAAAGACGAAGAAAGAACGATAAAAGCGGTCGAATTACTCGGAGACAAAATGGGGATATACACACCTCATCGAATAGAAGCATTTGATAATTCAAATATTCAAGGAACTGATCCTGTATCTGCAATGATAGTTTTTATTGATGGGAAGCCTGAAAAAAAGGAATATCGAAAATACAAAATAAAAACGGTAAAAGGACCGGATGATTACGAGTCCATGCGTGAAGTAATAAGAAGAAGATACAGCAGGGTTTTAAAGGAAGGCTTACCGATGGCCGATTTAATTATTATAGATGGTGGAAAAGGGCAAATTGATACGGCAAAAGATATATTAGAGAATGAACTCGGATTAGATATTCCTGTCGCAGGACTTGCGAAAGATGAAAAGCATAAAACCTCTCAGTTGTTATACGGAAACCCTTTAGAAATCGTGCCATTAGGAAGAAATAGCCAAGAATTTTACTTATTGCAAAGAATTCAAGACGAGGTCCATCGATTTGCAATTACATTTCATCGTCAGCTTAGAGGAAAGTCAGCATTTCAATCAATACTCGACGATATTCCTGGAATTGGGGAAAAACGAAAAAAACAACTACTTAGACATTTTGGGTCGCTGAAAAAAATGAAAGAAGCTACATTTGAAGAATTTGTAGAGATTGGAATTCCTCAGAATGTAGCAGAAATTTTGGCGGAGAGACTGGAAAGTTAGCATAGTCAAAAAATTTTTTTTAAGGTATAATATATAGAAATTAAATTATTTATCACAGTAATATTATAAGTGATAGAGGTGCAAAACTTATCAGTAAGAGCTTTGAGAAAAGTGAGTTTCGATGAAAAGCGATGAAAGGAAGTTTTGCCGAAGTGGAAATTGGCTCATTTTCAATTTCCGCTGGTTCTGCATTGAATAAGTGTAGGATTGTCAAGGTGTTACAGAACATCTTGGAGAGCTATCTCGTGTTTGTGATTTTCGTATTAGTTATTATTTTACGTATTCACTAGAGCAATGAGATATAATTCTCATTGCTCTTTTTAGCTCTTTAGGAATGCATGTTTTAGTAAGGCTTTTTTCGTATAAATTGTTGTTTTTCGTAAATCGTTATGAATACTAACCTAGAGTAGCTTCGGGGCATTTTTTCGTTTTATAATTTATACATTTTTAACCAAGATAATGTTGTTACCTAGAGTTTTCTTATACAAAAGCAGCGAAGTTTAAGAAAGAGCCTTTCGTAAACACCAAATAAATTGATTATACTACGAAAGCAGGCGAAAATGGTGGGTTTAGTTGTACAGAAGTTTGGTGGGACATCCGTTGGGACAATCGAGAGAATTCGTAATACTGTAACGAGAGTCATCGCAGAGAAGAAGAAAGGAAATGACGTTGTTGTCGTTGTGTCAGCAATGGGGAAAACAACGGATCAGCTTGTAACATTGGCAAAGGAGCTTTCTCCATATCCAAGTAAGCGTGAAATGGATATGCTTTTATCAACTGGTGAACAAGTGACCATTTCTTTATTGTCAATCGCATTAGTTGAAGCTGGCTTTGATGCTGTTTCTTTAACAGGCTGGCAAGCTGGAATATTAACGGAAAATGTTCATAATAATGCAAGAATATTAAACATTGATCAAACAAAAATTCAATCGCATTTGCAAGCTAATCGTATTGTCATTGTAGCAGGTTTCCAAGGTATTGCAGACAATGATGAAATCACGACTCTGGGCAGAGGCGGTTCTGATACATCAGCGGTAGCACTTGCTGCAGCGCTTCGTGCGGATAAATGCATGATTTACACAGATGTAACGGGGGTATACACGTCTGATCCCCGCTATATCCCATCAGCAAGAAAGTTGAATGCTGTTTCATACGATGAAATGTTGGAATTAGCAAATCTTGGAGCTGGTGTGCTTCATTCTCGAGCAGTTGAGTTTGCAAAAAATTATCATGTACCGTTAGAAGTATGTTCAAGTATGGTGATAGAAGAAGGAACCGTTATTGAGGAGGAAGTTCAAGTGGAGAAAAGTTTAATTGTTCGTGGAGTTGCATTTGAGGATGAAATAACAAGGATCACTGTTTTTGGTTTGAAAAATAAATTAACAAATCTATCTGGCATTTTTACTACATTGGCTGCCGAAAATATAAATGTAGATATTATTATTCAAAACCAGACGGTTGGAGAGAATCCATATCTTTCTTTTACCATTAAGCACGGGGATTTACGGGATACCATTCAATTATTAGAGGCAAAACAAAAAGAACTTTGTTTTGATCATTTCGAATATGAGTCTGGTTTAGCGAAGGTATCTATTATTGGCTCTGGAATGATATCAAACCCTGGTGTTGCAGCAAAAATGTTTGAAAGTCTAATGGAAAATGAAATACAAATTAAAATGGTCAGTACATCAGAGATTAAGGTTTCAACCGTCTTAGAAGTATCCCAAATGGTAAATGCTGCACAGATTCTTCATTCAGCATTTGGTCTAGATGCCGTAGAACAAAAGGTGAATTAATACTCGCGACAAAAAAAAGCCTGATTTTTTCAGGCTTTTTTTGTCGTAATGAGATCAACCGTTAAATGAATGTATCCTTCCGATCCCAGCGAAGAGTCAGTCGAATCGATTGAGTTTTCTTCATAACTTCTTCATATGCTTCTGTTCTTACTTTTTTTTGAGTTTGAATCTGTTCTGCTAAAAAACCAGCTTCAAGCTTATAGCACCCATCTGTTTTTAATTTTAAGTGTCGCGAAATAAGTGGGCTTGTTAACTCAAATTCCATGCCATGCTTATCTTCTTTCATAATCTTTAAGTTGCCCCAACCAGCTTCCTCGAAAAAAGTAATAACCTCATCTAAAGATAGTAACGGAAACTTCCGCGCAAGATGCTTGCCTGCCCAATATAAAATTTCCGGTGTTTCCTTGCCAAGCAATTCAGGTAGTAATATTTCTCTAATTAATTCATAGCCAAAGGCAGGGAGTGATAACTGTTCTGTATTTTCTTTATTTTCTTGCTCTAATGATAATGTTGATCTCAATTTATTCCCCTCTTTCTATAAGGCTCTTTTCTTAAACTTGGGTGTATTTGTATACGAAAGGTTTTGGTTACAACCCTATTTAAGTTAAGAATGGAAAATTCCATAAGAAAAGATGCCCCGACACCAATCTATATTAGCATTTATAAATAATGACGAAAAGCCACAATTAATGTGAAAACCGCCTCTTATAAGGTTATTATATACAAAAAAAGCAATCAGTTTGATAAAAAATTTTTACAAAATCGTAGCCAAAAATTACATTTTATAATTCTTTTTAAAAATTTATTCTTAAAAGTATATGTGAGAGAAGGATAAACAGTATTGGCATTATACGACAAGGCTCTTTTCTTAAACTTTACTGTTTTTGTAAGAGAAGATTATAATGTTTTCTTTAATAGCCATAAATATTACTAGCCTTTTTAAGAATAGATAGCTGTTCTTAAGTTAAACTTAAGAATTAAAACAATTTGTGAAAAACAATCCGTTATACGAAAACAGTATTCGACTAATTTCTGTATTCGTTTCCTTGACGCTTAAACTAAGCGGGAGTAAAATGGTTATGTCACATAAAAGCATAAAACTTGATGCATAGTAAGGGAAATGATAGTACAAAAATTATTAGAAGATTTTGCTATGCATGTTAAATTCTAAGGGGGGTAAATTGTGGCCGGAAATCGTGAATTTATAAATCGCAGAATACATTCATTGCTAGGGGTTATTCCTATTGGTGCTTTCTTAGTCGTGCATTTAGTAGTGAACCATTTTGCAACACATGGCGCAGCATCTTTTAACCATGCAGTTTCATTTATGGAAAGTCTGCCATTTCTCATTTTCCTTGAAATTTTTCTTATTTATTTACCACTGCTGTTTCATGCAATTTACGGATTTTATATTGCATTTACAGCACAAAATAATGTAGGCAGACTAGGATTTTTCCGAAACTGGATGTTTTTATTGCAACGTGTATCAGGTGTCATTGTCTTTATTTTTCTTGTATGGCATGTATATGAAACTAGAATTAAAGTGGCACTTGGCCAGGAATCACTGGATTTCAATATGATGCAAAGTATTCTATCTAATCCAGCCATGTTCATTTGGTACATAATTGGAGTAATCGCTACTATTTTCCATTTCTCTAATGGATTATGGTCATTCTTAGTAAGCTGGGGCATTACACAATCACCACGTTCACAACAAATATCATCTTATGTGATGATAGTAGTGTTTGTAATCTTGTCTATTATCGGTTTACGCGCACTATTCGCTTTTGCTTATCCAGGATGGTTTGCATAAGGAAAAAGGAAAGAAAGTCTTTTACTTTCTTATTTTTATCGGAAACATTCATCAGTGTTCTTTAGGCCCGATCTCTAACACCTTTGATGATGACATAGGTTCAAAGTAAAAGGCCTTATATCGGTTTTTTAGTTTTAAAAAGGAGTGAGTCACGATGAGTAAGGGAAAAATCATCGTAGTCGGTGGTGGGTTAGCCGGCTTGATGGCAACAGTTAAAATAGCAGAAGCAGGAAAAAAAGCAGATTTATTTTCTTTAGTACCAGTTAAACGTTCTCACTCTGTGTGTGCACAAGGTGGAATAAATGGTGCGGTAAATACAAAAGGTGAAGGAGATTCACCTTGGATCCATTTTGATGACACGGTTTATGGAGGAGACTTTTTAGCAAACCAACCTCCTGTAAAAGCAATGTGTGATGCGGCACCAGGAATTATCCATTTATTTGACCGCATGGGAGTTATGTTTAACCGTACTCCAGAAGGATTATTAGATTTTAGACGTTTTGGTGGTACACAACATCACCGTACTGCGTTTGCAGGTGCTACTACAGGTCAACAGCTATTGTATGCACTTGATGAACAAGTACGCCGTCATGAAGTTGCCGGACTTGTGAATAAGTATGAAGGCTGGGAGTTTTTAGGAATAGTAAAAGATGATGACGGAGTTTGCCGTGGAATAGTAGCTCAAAACCTGACTTCAATGGAGATAAAAGCATTTGAAGCAGATGCAGTTATTATGGCTTCTGGTGGACCTGGTATTATTTTTGGTAAATCTACTAACTCTATTATTAATACAGGATCAGCAGCATCTATTGTTTACCAACAAGGTGCTACTTATGCAAATGGTGAATTCATTCAAATTCATCCTACAGCTATCCCAGGGGATGACAAGCTTCGCCTTATGAGTGAATCTGCTCGTGGTGAAGGTGGACGAATTTGGACATATAAAGATGGTAAGCCTTGGTATTTTTTAGAAGAGAAATATCCTGCATATGGAAACCTAGTTCCTCGAGATATTGCAACACGTGAGATATTTAATGTATGTGTTGATCAAAAACTTGGAATCAATGGTGAAAATATGGTTTACCTTGACCTTTCACATAAAGATCCACATGAACTTGACGTGAAGCTTGGTGGAATCATTGAAATTTATGAAAAATTCGTTGGAGAAGATCCACATAAAGTTCCTATGAAGATATTCCCAGCTGTTCACTATTCAATGGGTGGCTTATGGGTTGATTATAAGCAACATACAAACATCGAAGGTTTATTTGCTTGTGGAGAATGTGACTTCTCTCAACATGGTGGGAATCGCTTAGGTGCAAACTCATTATTATCTGCAATTTATGGTGGAATGGTTGCGGGACCAGAAGCGGTTAACTATATTGAAGGATTAGAAAATAGTACAGACGGTTTATCCTCTACTATTTTTGATAATGCAGTTAAAACAGAAGAAGAAAAATGGAATAACATTCTATCTCTAAATGGTACGGAAAATGCTTATGTACTTCATAAGGAACTAGGCGAATGGATGACAGATAATGTTACCGTAGTCCGTTATAACGATAGACTTCAAAAAACAGATAATAAAATTCTTGAATTGATGGAACGTTATAAAAATATCAATGTAAACGATACAGCGAAATGGAGTAATCAAGCTGCGGCGTTTACTCGTCAATTACAAAATATGTTACAGCTTGCACGCGTTATTACAATTGGTGCATTAAATCGTAATGAAAGCCGTGGAGCTCATTACAAACCAGATTTCCCTAAACGTAATGATGAAGAGTTCTTGAAAACAACTTTAGCTGATTATGATGCTGCTAACAACACACCTAAATTTAGCTATGAAGAAGTTGATGTATCTTTAATTAAACCTCGCGAACGTGACTATACAAAAAAACATTAATATTTGATAGATAACTTTGCGGATATTGATGTATCCCTTATACAGCCTCGTTGTACGCGATAATACTTAAAAGAAAGAGGAGAAATAAGGATGAGTGAACAAAAAACGGTACGTTTTATCATTACACGCCAAGATAATCCGAATTCAGCGCCTTATGAGGAGACATTTGAACTCCCGTATCGTCCAAATATGAACGTAATTTCATCATTAATGGAAATTCGCCGAAATCCTGTTAATGCTAATGGTGAAAAAACAACTCCAGTTACTTGGGATATGAACTGTTTGGAAGAAGTATGTGGGGCTTGTTCAATGGTAATCAACGGAAAGCCAAGACAATCTTGTTCAGCACTCGTTGATAAATTGGAACAACCAATTAGATTAGCGCCAATGCGTACATTCCCAGTTGTAAGGGATTTGCAAGTTGACCGCAGTCGTATGTTTGATTCACTTAAAAAAGTGAAAGCATGGATTCCAATTGACGGCACATATGATCTTGGGGAAGGTCCTCGTATGCCTGAGAAAAAACGCCAATGGGCATATGAACTTTCTAAATGTATGACTTGCGGTGTTTGTCTTGAAGCATGTCCAAATGTAAATAGCAAATCGAATTTTATTGGACCCGCTCCATTATCACAAGTACGTTTATTCAACAGCCATCCAACAGGTGCAATGAATAAAGATGAGCGTCTTGAAGCTATCATGGGAGATGGAGGACTTGCTAATTGCGGTAACTCGCAAAACTGTGTACAGTCTTGTCCCAAAGGTATTCCTTTAACAACTTCGATTGCTTCCTTAAACCGCTCTACATCATTTCAAATGTTTAAAAACTTCTTCGGAAGCGATAACATGGTTGATTAATAACAAATGTGGAAGCGCCTTGTTTATCGGCGTACGAATTTCGTAGTCTTCGACTGAGATAAAGGAAACACAGTGAGGTAGTCCACGAACTGATGTTGACTTATCGTAGGGAGGAGACGGAGAAATTCGCTAGCCGATAGGCGCAGTAGCTAGACGCAGATAACTAATATAAAATGTTATCCACAATGTGAAATTTTATTATTTCCTAGAGTATAAAAAGATCTTCAGTTTTAAACTGAAGATCTTTTTTTATTTTGGGAATTACTTTATTAGATTATAGAATCTCCCCTTTTTTATGATTGCTAAGCAAGATATAATAAAAAGAAAAGAATGAACATTCATTCATTTCTGGAGAAAGGAGAGAATACCAGTGGAAAAAATATCTTATATAGAGGAGCTTTCAGTTTGGAAAGATGAATTTTCCTTTTTTCATCCCATTAAGGTTAGGTTTTCTGAAACGGACATGTTTGGTCATCTTAACAATACCGTTGCTTTTACATATTTTGAAGAAGCAAGAATTGAATTCTTAAATCATAAAGGCTTCATGGAAGAATGGGTAACGAATAAAAAAGATGCTATTCCAGTTGTAGCTGATTTGCAATGCGATTATATAAAACCAATATTTTTTGGAGATACCCTTCATCTTTTTGTAAAAGCTAATCAAGTCGGAAACTCTTCCGTTGATCTTCATTATCTAGCGATTAACCAAAAAGCGGAGGTATGTCTTGTTGGAAGAGGGGCAATGGTACAAATGTCTACTATAACAGGAAAGGGTGTACCATGGGAAGAGGAAGAAAAGTGTAAGTTGTTGAAGGAAAATAATTAAAAGCAGTTAATCTGAACCAAGAAAATAGCACATTTTTCTTTTTTTTCTTTTTTTCGTTGTCTCTAGATGTCACTCTCATTATTTCTTTCACATATGATATTCTGACAATCAAAATACCCATCCCCGCGGTTTAAAGCTGGCGAAGGCAAGGAGGGTTACAATAGTTGAAGGACAACGAATTCACACACAAACCGCTGCTTACAAAAAGAGAAAGAGAAGTGTTCGAACTGCTAGTCCAAGACAAAACAACGAAAGAAATTGCAAGCGAATTGTTTATCAGTGAAAAAACAGTTCGAAATCATATTTCCAATGCCATGCAAAAGCTTGGGGTCAAGGGGCGTTCTCAAGCTGTGGTAGAACTTCTACGCATGGGAGAGCTTAAGCTTTAAACAAAACCGGCTGCTGATGGCAGTCGGTTTTGTTTATGTGAAAAATTCTGCAATATCCTGTATTAACCCAAGATTGAATTGTAGGATATCATATGTTTTTCCTAGTATGTAAATAAATCTTTCTTGAAATTTCAATTAAAAAAGGTGACAATGTTTGTAGATGCTTATTTGTTTTAATTGGGGGTTTGCAAATATGATTAATGAGAGTGAATTAATACAGCATGAATTAAATACTGTTGCTAGAATAGAGAAAGATCTACGGTATATATCTGCAATTATAAAACAAAAGGGACGTGAGCTCCTTAGTAATTATACAATTACTCCACCACAATTCGTAGCTCTTCAATGGCTATTTGAAGAAGGTGATATGACAATTGGTGAATTGTCGAATAAAATGTATTTGGCATTTAGTACAACAACTGATTTAATTGATCGTATGGAAAAGAATGAATTAGTAGTCCGTGTTAAGGATGCCCACGATCGTCGAGTTGTAAGAATTCACTTATTGGACAAAGGGAATAAAATGATTGATGAAGTAATTAAAAAGAGACAAGTTTATTTGCAGGATATTTTAAAAAATTTTTCGTCTGATGAAGTTTTAAAATTAAAAGACAATCTAATTAAACTACACCATGAAATGAAGACAGAATGAGGCGAGATGCTTGAAACATCCAATAGGAATTATTGATTCAGGGGTTGGTGGGTTGACCGTTGTGAAGGAAGTTATGCGCCAATTGCCAAATGAAACTATTTATTATGTTGGAGATACTGCGCGTTGTCCTTATGGTCCACGACCTGTTGAAGAAGTAAAAGCTTTTACTTGGGAAATGACTAATTTCTTAATGAGATATAATATTAAAATGCTTGTTATTGCTTGTAATACTGCAACTGCAGTCGTTCTAGATGAAATTAGATCCGTAATTAAAATACCCGTACTTGGTGTTATCTACCCAGGTGCGAGAGCTGCCTTAAAGTTGACAAAAAGCTTTAAGATTGGTGTTCTCGGTACGGTTGGGACCGTTAATAGCGGCGCTTATGAAAAAGCCTTAAAATCAATTAATAGACGTGTTAAAATCACATCTCTTGCATGTCCTAAATTCGTTCCCTTAGTGGAGAGTGGCGAATACCATGGACCATTAGCTGAAAAAATTGTCTATGAATCTCTTGAACCAATTCGCGAGTCTGATATTGATATACTTATTCTAGGTTGTACTCATTATCCACTGCTTGAAGATCTTATAAAGCAAGCAATGGGTGAGCATATACAAATTATTAGCTCCGGGGAAGAAACAGCAAGAGAGGTCAGTACGATTCTTTATTTTCATGATATTTTTAACCTTGCTGATACTTCGCCAAAGCATAAATTTTTTACTACTGGCTCTAATAAACTATTTTCTGCAATTGCTTCAGATTGGTTAGAACAAAATATAGAAAACGTAGAAACGATTTATTTAGGAGAAACCATTTTTTAATAAGATGGTTTCTTTTTTTTATTTTATAGGGTCTAATTCAATCGGATAGCTCGTATAAATAGTAGTACAAACTGTCGTTAGGAGGAGTACAAAATGTCTAAAAAGGTTAAGAATACCATTGCTGTTACCGTACTTGCTTCAAGCATGTATCTTTCAGGATGTGGACTGTTTAACAGCGAAAAAAAAGATCAAATTGATCCGCCACAAAAGGTTTCTTACGGAAAGCAAGAAGGAACGAAGACTAATACGAAAGTAGACGAGAATTCGGTAATGACGGAGCTATACTTAATGGACAAAAATGGCTATGTGGTTGCGCAAACACTGGCACTGCCAAATACAACAAGTGTTGCGAAACAAGCTCTTGAATATTTAGTGAAAGATGGTCCTATTGAAGAAATGCTTCCAAATGGTTTTCAAGCAATGTTGCCGGCAAATACACAAGTAGATGTCGCGATTAAAGATGGGACAGCTACTGCTGATTTTTCAAATGATTTTAAAAAATATAAAGCAGAAGATGAACAAAAAATTCTTGAGTCTATTACATGGACACTTACACAATTTAACAATGTGAAAAAAGTGGAAATCAAAGTGAATGGCTATAAGCTTTCACAAATGCCTGTTAATGGAACTCCGATTAATCCAAATGGCTTGTCTAGGAAAGATGGTATTAATCTTGATGCATCTGGAGTTGTTGATATTACTAATACTCATCCACTAACGGTCTATTACCCTGCGCAAAACAATGCTGAAGAAGTATATTATGTACCTGTGACGAAACGTATTGGAAATACGGAAAATAATGATATTAAAGCAGTTGTAAGTGCATTAGCAAATGGCCCAAATCAAAATTCCAATCTTCTTAGTGCATTTAATTCTGACGTAAAATTATTGTCAGATCCAACAGTGAAGAATGGAAATGTAACTCTTAATTTTAATGAAGAAATTATCAGCAGCTTTGAACAAAAGATAATCTCTGATGAAGTATTAAATCCATTAGTACTTTCACTAACAGAGTTACCGGACATTAAGAAGGTATCAATTGAAGTGAATGGAAACACGAAGCTGATTGATGAGAAAGGAAAGTCATTAGAAGAACCAGTAACAAGACCTGAAAAAGTTAACACAGGTAGTTTTTAATGACTATTTTTTGATATACTAAAGAATGTAACTAGAGGTCGGCTCATGCCGCCTCTTCTTTCATGTAGGCTATTTTCTTAAGTCTTGCTGCTTTTTCATCAAAAGTAGAATTAATACGAAAACAGCGCTAGTTCAAAAGGAGGTAAAAATTTTTGAGAGTAGATGGTAGAAATGCAGATCAATTACGGCCAATACATATAGAAAGCAATTATTTAATACATCCTGAAGGTTCGGTACTTATTACAGTTGGTGATACGAAAGTCATATGTAATGCTAGTATTGAAGATAGAGTTCCTCCTTTTATGAGGGGTAGTGGAAAAGGCTGGATTACTGCAGAATATTCTATGCTTCCGCGCGCCACAGAGCAAAGAAATATTCGTGAGTCTTCAAAAGGAAAAGTTTCAGGTAGAACAATGGAAATTCAACGTTTAATTGGCCGGGCATTAAGGGCTGTTGTTGATTTGGAGCAAATTGGTGAGAGGACTGTCTGGATAGACTGCGACGTGATTCAAGCCGATGGTGGAACAAGAACTGCTTCCATTACAGGTGCATTTGTCGCTATGACATCAGCACTGAACAAATTGTATGAGAGAAAAGCGATTAAAAAATTTCCTATAACAGATTATTTGGCCGCAACGAGTGTAGGAATTCTAAAAGAAACTGGGGTTGCATTAGACCTGAACTATGCAGAGGATAGTACTGCAGAAGTAGATATGAATGTTGTTATGACCGGTAATGGAAAATTTGTTGAACTACAAGGTACTGGAGAAGAGGCCACATTTTCTGCCGAGGAGCTTCAGCAATTATTAGATACTGCTCAAAAAGGGATTAAGGAATTAATCGACTATCAAAAACAAGTACTCGGTGATATTTCTTCCAAAATAGAGGGTAATATAAATGAATAAAAGTATACTGGAGAACAAACAAGTCATTATCGCAACAAAAAATATAGGAAAAGCGAAAGAATTTGAAAAACTGTTTTCTCCATATGAAATTAAGGTACTAACTTTGTTAGATTTTCCTGATGTTTCTGATATTGAAGAGACAGGAAAAACGTTTGAAGAAAATGCAATTTTAAAAGCGGAAGCAATAGCTAAGCAGTTTCAAACAATGGTTATCTCGGATGATAGCGGTCTAATCGTAGATGCATTAAATGGTAGACCAGGTATTTTCTCCGCTAGGTTTGCAGGTAGCGACAAGAATGATGAAGCAAATATTCGCAAGGTGCTTTCCGAAATGGAGCAAGTACCACTGGAGAAGCGAACTGCAAGATTTTATTGTGCTATTGCTCTAGCCATTCCTGGTGAAATAACAAGAACTGTTTCTGGCATTTGTGAAGGAGAAATATTGAGAGAGAAGCGCGGGACAAATGGTTTTGGCTATGATCCAATATTTTCTATAAAAGATAGGGGTTTAACAATGGCTGAAATACCGTCGGAAGAAAAAAATCAAATTAGTCATCGTGCTAAAGCGATTCAAAAACTTATTTCTATGATTGAAACTGTTTTCGCATAAGTTGTTGTTTTTCGCACATTGTTTAAACTTCTTTATAAGGTGTAGTTTCGGGGCATCTTTTCTTAAAGGAGATTATTATCCATTCCAAAAAAGAATGAAGAATTTCTGTTCTGGGATTTATCATTATAAACTTACTATGTTTAAGAAAAGAGCCATTATTGAAGATATACTAAATTGATTAGGATGATGGGGAATGAAGTTACTAGTGGTGAGTGATAGTCATGGATTAACAAGTGAATTAGGTGAGATAAAGAATAAATATCATAATAAAGTTGATGCTATGATCCACTGTGGAGATTCAGAATTACAGGCTGACAGTAATGAAATGCAAGGTTTTTTAAGTGTTAGGGGAAATTGTGATTATGATCGTACATTCCCTCTCGATATTAAAGAAAACATTAAAGGCAATACCATTTTTGTTACACATGGACATCATTATAATGTCAAAATGACCTTAATGAATCTTTCCTATAAAGCGAAAGAAGTGGATGCTGATTTTGTGTTCTTTGGTCATTCTCATGCACTTGGAGCTGAAATGATAGATGGAACATTATTTTTAAATCCTGGTAGTATATTTATGCCGCGAGGTCGCAAGGAAAAGACATATGCAATTGTTGAAAAAATTGACCATCAAATAACAACTAAATTTTATACAAACAATCATCAAGAACTACTTCCATTAAGACATCTATTTGTATTATAATAAAAACCTATTGCAGTAAATATTTACTGCAATAGGAAAGTTTTAATAATATTTTTCTTAAAATCTGTTGACAAACAGATGATATACAAATATAATAAAAAATGTCTTAAAGAGAATATGACATAAATTAAAATGTCCCAGTAGCTCAGCACGACCGAATACGCTACGAAGCAACACTTCAGCGTACAGATCGAGCAACATCTTGAATAATCTTTCTGAGAGCTGGACGGGATATACTTAATTTTCATTTCAAACTTTATAATTAAATATTATAATGTCCCAGTAGCTCAGCAGGATAGAGCAACAGCCTTCTAAGCTGTGGGTCGGGGGTTCGAATCCCTCCTGGGACGCCATAAACTAATACATACAAGCTTACCTTATGGTAGGCTTTTTTTGTTCCTAATAACATGTTTGTCTATCAGCTTGAGGCAGCTTTTCCGAAGCGAAAGAAGTGTAGATTGGCCAACAACGTATTGTAATTAAAATTGGATGATAGGCCTTTTTGTAAATTCCCTCATTTATATGCTACACTATTCCCGATTATGGTAAAGGCGGTAACAAAAATGAGAAAAGGTAAAAAGCTAAAAAAGAAAGAGAATATCGTTTATTTCCCAGGTCTGCCACAACGTCTTCTCTCCATGGGAATAGAACAGTTGGAAATGAAAAATTATGAGACTGCAGCAAATTTTCTTTTGCAGGCGAGAGAAATGGAAGGAAATAGTCCAGATATAGAAACCGCATTACTTGTTGCCCTTTCTGAAATGGGAAACTTCGAAGATACAAGAATATTATGCGAAGATATGCTAAAAAAAGGTATCGGGGATTATTTTGAAACAATTGATATTTATTTAATGGTATTAATTCAACTTAAAGAATATAAAAAAGTAGCGGAAACGATAAAAATCCTTATTGAAGAAAAAGAAATACCACTAGAAAAACTTAATCATTATGAAAAACTACTTCAATTTAGTGAAAAAAGGTTTGGAGTCGATACGATTAACTATCCAACTAGTCATGAAACAAAAGAGATCCTAACATCCACAAACATTCATGAACAAATACTTGCAATAGCAGGTTTAATGAATATAAACATTCAACCATACATAAAAGAATTAACAAGGTTTCTCGGTAATCGCGAGCAGCATCCTTTTGTTCAAACCATGGTTCTGAACATTCTTAAGGAACATGGATTTGAAAAAAAAATAGCTATCGAAAAATTTCATTATAAAAGTGCTATTAACCCTACTGAACTTCAGCCGTTGTTTGAAACTCCTTTTTATATAGAATTGAGAAATCAATTGCAAAAAAATATTGAACAGAAAAACCCATCTCTATATGAACAAATTAAAATAATTATGGATAAGCATTTTTTTCTCTTATATCCATTTGAGTTAGAACCAAGTAATGTAATGTTATGGATGGCTGCGTATCATTCGATGGGACAGGAGCTTTACGGGGAACAAGTCAGTCAGGAAAATATGTGTGAAAATTATCAAATAAAAGAGTCGGAATTAAGAAAATGTCTTGAATTTCTACGTATACTTGAAGAAATTTCTTTGCCTAATCTTTAGCACCGTCTTGAAACACATAAATCCTATGTTATAATGTAATGGTTGTATTGTGTATTATTCAACATAATTCTTTTTTCTATTTTAAAAATGGATAGGGTAAATCTGCGTAAGTAGCTTATCTATTGAAACTAATTATTTAACTATCAAATATAGATTGTTGGAGGGAAAGGTATGTCAGTAAAATGGGAAAAACAAGAAGGGAATCAAGTGATTCTTACTATTGAAGTTGATGTGGAAACAGTAAATAATGGATTAGATGCGGCATTCAAAAAAGTAGTAAAACAAGTGAATGTTCCTGGATTCCGTAAAGGAAAAATGCCACGTAGTTTATTTGAAAAACGTTTCGGTGTAGAATCATTATACCAAGATGCAATCGATATTATTCTTCCAGATGCATATGCCAATGCAATTGAGGAAACAGGAATTTTCCCTGTAGATCGTCCTGAGATTGATATTGAGCAAATGGAAAAAGGAAAAGAATTAATCATTAAAGCAACTGTTACTGTAAAACCTGAAGTTAAGCTTGGTGAATATAAAGGTTTAGAAGTTGAAAAATTAGACACTGAAGTGACGGATGAAGATGTTGAAAAAGAATTAAAAACTCTTCAAGAACGTCAAGCAGAACTAGTGATTAAAGAAGATGGAACAGCAGAAAACGGCGATACTGTTGTCATCGATTTTGAAGGCTTTGTAGATGGTGAAGCTTTTGAAGGTGGAAAGGCTGAAAATTATTCATTAGAGCTTGGTACTGGAAGCTTTATTCCAGGATTCGAAGAGCAATTAGTGGGAACAAAAGCGGGAGTTGAAAAAGAAGTAGAAGTAACATTCCCAGAAGAATATCATGCAGTTGAATTAGCTGGAAAACCTGCTACATTCAAAGTGACTGTTCATGAAATTAAAGGGAAAGAACTTCCTGCTTTAGATGATGAATTTGCAAAAGATGTAGACGATGAAGTAGAAACATTAGCTGATCTAAAAGAAAAAACAAAGAAAAAGCTTGTTGAAGAAAAAGAACACCAAGCAAAACATGCTTTAGAAGATGCTGTTGTTGAAAAAGCTGCAGAAAATGCAGAAATCGATGTTCCAGAAGCAATGATTAACACAGAAGTAGATCGTATGCTTCAAGAGTTCGGACAACGTCTACAAATGCAAGGAATGAATCTTGATTTATATTTCCAATTCTCAGGTCAAGACGAACAAGCTCTTCGTGCTCAAATGAAAGAAGATGCAGGCAAGCGAGTAAGAACTAATCTAACATTGGAAGCAATTGCGAATGCGGAGAACATTGAAGTTTCTGACGAAGAAGCAGAAGAAGAAATTAACAAAATGACAGAAACATATAATATGACTGCTGATGCTATTAAAAATGCAATTGGTGGCTTAGATACAGTGAAAAATGATGTAAGAATTCGTAAAGCTGTTGAGTTTCTAGTTCAAAATGCCAAAACAGCGGCATAATAATAGATCTAAAAAAATAAAAATATATTACCATAGGTAGCACACAAACAAGGCGCGAAATCAATCGTGCCTTGTTTTATAAAGTCTGTTTTCGTAAATGGCTATATATCCTAAAGTGGACTTAGTGTTGGGGCATCTTTTCTTAGAGAGTTTTTTATTCTTAATCTAATAAGAATGTTTAAAAGGTTTTTGTCCTACAAATGCAACATAGTTTATGAAAAGAGTCTTTATAAAAATAAAAATTTTTACATATGATAAATAATACCCAAAAAAAATAAAGATAAAATGGAATATAAACCATAATTTCAGGAGAGTCTGGAATAAGTAGGATTTTTACATAATCATGGCGAATAATAATTAAATAAGCTTTATCATTTCCTGTCCTACATAAAAATATGGTACAATGCAATACATAACTATTTTGCTGAATGAAGAAACAAAGTACGCTACATAAGTAAAAGTGAAAATGAAGTAAGTTGGTTTGTTTGATTCATTCGAAAAGGCTGTTTTCGTATAATTTGTTAATTTTCTTAATCTGTTTAAATTCCTAATAATGTATAGTTTCGGGACATCTTTTCTCAATAGAAAACCCCTTCTATACCTGAATGAATAAATTTATGGAATTTACGATTACAAAAACAACAAAGGTTAAGAAGAGAGCCTTAACAAAAGATTAAGTCAGAAGATCAATCATTTTTGAATGGTAAGGAAATACTAAGTAATATGCTTAAGCAGCGATAATTTAAGGGGTGAAACTCATTGTTCAAATTCAACGATGAAAAGCAACAGTTAAAGTGTTCTTTTTGTGGGAAAACGCAGGATCAGGTCCGAAAATTAGTTGCCGGTCCAGGAGTTTATATATGTGACGAATGTATTGAATTATGTACAGAAATTGTGGAAGAAGAGCTTGGGACAGAAGAAGAAGTTGAATATAAAGATATTCCAAAGCCAATGGAAATTAGAGAAATACTTAAAGAATATGTAATAGGACAGGATAAAGCAAAAAAATCATTGGCAGTTGCCGTGTATAATCATTACAAACGAATTAACTCTAATAGTAAAATTGATGATGTTGAAATTGCCAAAAGTAATATTTGTTTAATTGGACCTACAGGAAGTGGAAAAACATTACTTGCCCAAACACTTGCAAGAATTCTTAATGTGCCATTTGCCATTGCAGACGCAACATCTTTGACAGAAGCAGGATATGTTGGTGAAGATGTTGAAAACATTCTTTTAAAATTAATTCAAGCCGCTGATTATGATGTGGAAAAGGCGGAAAAAGGTATAATTTATATCGATGAAATTGATAAAATAGCGCGTAAATCTGAAAATCCATCTATTACCCGTGATGTATCAGGTGAAGGTGTTCAACAGGCGTTATTAAAAATTCTTGAAGGCACAGTTGCAAGTGTACCACCACAAGGAGGACGTAAGCATCCTCATCAAGAATTCATTCAAATCGATACAACAAATATATTATTTATTTGCGGTGGTGCATTCGATGGCATCGAGCAAATTATTAAACGTCGTTTAGGACAAAAAGTCATTGGGTTTGGCGGAGAGACGAACGAGAAAGATATCGAAGAAAAAGCATTATTAACAAAGGTTTTACCTGAAGACTTACTCCGCTTCGGACTAATTCCAGAGTTTATTGGTCGTTTGCCAATTATCGCCAGCCTAGAGCCGTTAGATGAAACTGCTTTAATTGATATTTTAACAAAGCCTAAAAATGCATTGGTGAAGCAATACAAAAAAATGCTGGATCTTGATAGTGTAGAATTGGAATTTGATGATGAAGCGTTAGCGGAGATTGCCAAAAAAGCGATTGAAAGAAAAACAGGCGCTCGTGGACTCCGTTCCATTATTGAAACAATCATGCTAGATGTTATGTTTGATTTACCATCAAGAGATGATATTAAAAAGTGCATCATTACAAAAGAAGCAGTTCTTAACAATGAACCTCCAAAGCTTGTGTTGGAAGACGGTACTGTCATGTTAGGAAATGAAAAATCTGCTTAACTAATAAAAAAACCTAGCCAGGACTAATATCTTGACTAGGTTTTTTTATTGTTTAGGAAATTATAAAATTTAGTAATGTGTATTACTCCATCTCCTCCCTACGATAAGTTAACAACAGGTTAAATTGGGAGTACAAATTTCACTTGGTAAAATTAAACTTCGAATTTCACTTGGTAAAATTAAACTTCGAATTTTACTCGGTGAAAATGGTAGTGCTATTTTCAATAGCTCGTGAACTACTTCAGCACGGTTTCCTTTATCTTTCGTCGAAGACTGCGGAATCCATACGCCGATGGGCAAGACGCCCCGCGCATTTGTTCTTTTTTATGACAAAATTTAACCAACAAAAAATGGTTTATTCCCTTAAACTCACGGAGATACTAGCATATATACATTTCTTTCAGTTGAGCTGTTTTCTTCTAAATTGTTGCTTTTCATGCTTTGTTTATATTCTTAATTTGGTTTAGTTTTCGGGGCATCTTTTCTTAAAAAGAATACCCATTCTAAATCTGAAGGAAAAATTTATGAGTTTACGCTTACAAAAACAACAAAGTTTAAGAAAAGAGCATTTAGTTGTACATACGTTAACTGGAAATTCGCGTCTTGGAGGGAGTACAATGAGTTGGACTGGAATAGCTTTATTAATTCAATTATTTTTTGGGATTATTATCGGACTGTATTTCTGGAACCTATTAAAAAGTCAAAAAACACAGAAAATATCCATTGATAGAGAATCAAGAAAAGAAATGGACCAACTTCGCAAACTCCGTTCCATTTCATTAACCGAACCATTAGCGGAACGTGTAAGACCATCTACATTCGATGATATTGTCGGTCAAGAAGATGGTATTAAAGCACTTAAAGCAGCTTTATGTGGCCCAAATCCTCAACATGTTATTATTTATGGACCACCGGGAGTTGGAAAAACAGCTGCAGCACGTCTTGTATTACAAGAAGCTAAGAAAAATCAAAAATCTCCATTTAAACAAAGTTCAGTATTTGTCGAGTTAGACGCAACCACTGCACGATTTGATGAACGTGGAATCGCGGATCCATTAATTGGATCTGTCCATGATCCAATATACCAAGGTGCTGGGGCAATGGGGCAAGCTGGTATTCCACAACCAAAACAAGGGGCAGTAACAAATGCCCATGGTGGAGTTTTATTTATTGACGAAATTGGTGAATTACACCCCATACAAATGAATAAATTATTAAAAGTTCTAGAAGATAGGAAAGTATTTCTTGATAGTGCTTATTATAATGCCGAAAATACGCAAATTCCTTCACATATTCATGATATTTTTCAGAATGGATTACCTGCTGATTTTCGTTTGATTGGTGCAACCACGAGAACTCCAAATGAAATACCACCTGCTATTCGCTCACGATGTATGGAGGTTTTTTTCAGGGAACTTGACCAAGAAGAAATAACAAAAGTAGCGATTAAAGCAGCTATGAAAGTAAACATTTCTATTTCTGAAAAAGGTCTTGGCATTTTATCGTCCTATGCTAGAAATGGAAGAGAAGCAGTAAATATGGTTCAAATTGCAGCTGGAATAGCGATTCAAGAAGAAAGAATGCATATATTAGACGAGGATATTGAATGGGTCATCCAGTCAAGTCAGCTTACTCCAAGATTAGAAAGAAGAATTAGTGAATATTCAAAGGTTGGTTTAATTAATGGGTTAGCGGTAACTGGCCCTAATAGTGGTATCCTTCTTGAAATAGAAGTCACTGTGATTCCCGCAAAAGACAAGGGAAGTATTAATATTACCGGAATCGTCGAAGAAGAAAGTATTGGAGGACAAGGAAAACAAATAAGAAGAAAGAGTATGGCAAGAGGATCCATTGAAAATGTAATAACTGTGTTAAAAACAATGGGGGTACCAGCCGATCAATATGATATTCATGTTAATTTTCCTGGTGGCATCCCAATCGATGGACCATCTGCAGGGATCGCAATGGCTACAGGGATATATTCAGCCATTTACAAAATTCCAGTTTATAACTCGGTAGCAATGACAGGTGAAATTTCTATTCATGGTAATGTAAAACCAATTGGAGGGGTAGTGGCGAAGGTGAAAGCAGCTAGACAAGCTGGAGCTAAAACGGTCATTATTCCTGCAGAAAACATGCAATCTATATTTCAAGAAATGGAGGGAATTAAAGTTATACCGGTAACTCAATTAGAAGAAGTTTTAAATGAAGCATTAATGGATCGCTTCGAAAAAGAGTCCGCCTTTACCCCCTCTCTTGAACAAATGGGCAAAAAAAGTGTATAAAGAACAATTCATATTATGAATTGTTTAGGAAAATCGGCCGTAGTTGCCGATTTTTTTCATAAATTCTGCTATAAATAAAATACTAATAAAGTGATATGTATTTCCTCGATTTAAAACATTCTAGTAAATGGACACGTGCTAGTAAATGCGATAGAATTGTTAAAAGATTCACTAGGTAGGTTTTTTTCTTAAACTTGGTAGCTTTTTGTAGATGATTACCGTATATACAACCTTATTTGGGATAAGAATGATTATCCTTTTTAAGAAAAGATACCCCGAAACTTTGTCTACATAAGGATTTATTACTGTTTTCGAAAAGAAACAACTTATACGAAAATTAGAATCAGGAACAAACACTTCCTGATAAAAGTATCACTTTTTTGGAGGTGCACGATTTGACAAAGAAAAAAGAACACACGGTTCCTCTTCTGCCACTTAGGGGATTGCTAGTGTACCCAACAATGGTTCTTCATTTGGATGTCGGCCGTGATCATTCGGTTCAGGCATTAGAAGAGGCTATGTTGAATGATCATTTAATTTTTTTGACAACACAAAAAGATGAAACTATAGATGAGCCGAAACAAGACGACCTTTTCCAAATAGGTACATTAACGAAAGTTAAACAAATGCTGAAATTACCTAATGGAACGATTCGTGTTTTAGTAGAGGGACTAGATAGGGCGAAAATTAAAAAGTTTTTTGATCTAGATCGTTATTTTGCAGTTTCATTAGAAATTCTAAAACAGTCTGAAGAAAAAGATGCTGAAATAGAGGCATTAACAAGAACACTACTTGATTACTTCGAACAATACATAAAATTATCGAAAAAAATTTCTGCAGAAACATTTGCGACTGTGAATGATATTGAGGAACCTGGAAGGATGGCTGACATTATTGCATCACATCTTCCATTAAAGCTTTCTCAGAAACAAATGATCTTAGAAACGATAGATATAAAAGAAAGATTAACTATCGTCATTCAAATCATTAATAATGAGAAAGAAGTTCTCAACCTTGAAAAGCGAATTGGACAAAGAGTGAAAAAGTCCATGGAGCGCACACAAAAGGAATATTACTTACGAGAACAAATGAAAGCAATCCAGAAAGAACTTGGAGATAAAGAAGGAAAGACAGGTGAAGTCGCTGATTTAACGGAAAGAATCGAAAAATCAGGAATGCCTGAACATGTAAAAAAAGCGGCATTAAAAGAACTAGATAGGTATGAAAAGGTGCCTTCCAGTTCAGCGGAAAGCTCGGTTATTCGCAATTATTTGGAATGGTTAATTGCATTGCCTTGGGACAAAGCCACAGAAGATGACCTTAATATTTCTAAAGCTGAAAATATATTGAATCGCGAGCATTACGGATTGGAAAAGGTAAAAGAACGTGTGTTAGAATATTTAGCTGTTCAAAAGCTGACACAATCTCTTCGTGGACCGATTCTTTGTCTTGCCGGACCTCCAGGTGTAGGAAAGACAAGTTTGGCAAGGTCAATAGCAGAGTCACTAGGTCGGAATTTTGTCCGTATTTCTCTCGGTGGTGTGAGAGATGAATCAGAGATCCGTGGTCATCGTAGAACGTATGTTGGTGCAATGCCAGGAAGAATTATTCAAGGAATGAAAAAGGCCGGTACGATTAATCCAGTTTTTTTATTAGATGAGATAGATAAAATGTCCAACGATTTCCGGGGAGATCCATCTGCAGCGATGCTTGAAGTATTAGATCCAGAACAAAATCATAGCTATAGTGATCATTATATTGAAGAAACTTACGACCTATCAAAGGTAATGTTCATTACAACAGCAAATGATTTGGGTTCTATACCAGGTCCATTAAGAGATCGAATGGAAATTATCTCGATTGCTGGCTATACGGAATTAGAAAAAATTCATATTGCAAAAGACCATCTTCTCCCAAAGCAAATGAAGGAGCATGGGTTAACAAGAGGACAACTACAAATTCGTGATGAGAGTATTCAAACGATCGTTCGATATTATACTAGGGAAGCAGGGGTCCGCAGTCTTGAAAGAGAAATAGCGACAATATGCCGAAAAACTGTTAAAATAATCGTTTCAACTGAGCGTAAGCGCGTAATTATTTCGGACAAAAATCTGGAAGAATTTCTTGGAAAGAAGAGGTTCCGTTACGGGCAAGCAGAGCTTGAAGATCAAATTGGTGTCGCAACAGGATTAGCATATACTACGGTTGGCGGAGATACATTACAAATTGAAGTATCGTTGTCTCCCGGAAAAGGGAAGCTTGTATTAACAGGGAAATTAGGGGATGTCATGAAAGAATCAGCACAAACGGCATTTAGTTTTGTAAGATCAAAGGCGAAGGAATTAAAGCTAGAGGAAAACTTTCATGAGCAATATGATATTCATATTCATGTTCCAGAAGGCGCAGTTCCAAAGGATGGCCCATCCGCTGGTATTACTATCGCAACAGCACTAGTCTCTGCCTTAACAGGAAGAGCGATTCGCAAAGAAGTGGGCATGACTGGGGAAATTACATTGCGAGGCCGTGTTTTGCCAATTGGCGGTTTAAAAGAAAAAACATTAAGTGCACACCGAGCTGGATTAACGAAGATTATCATTCCAAAAGATAATGAGAAGGATATAGATGATATTCCGGAAAGTGTTCGAAATGATTTGGAATTTTTCCCCGTTTCCCATACAGATGAAGTATTAAAAATTGCTCTTGTAGGTGACGGAAAATGAAAGTAAATAATGCTGAAATTGTAATAAGTGCAGTAAAACCGGAACAATATCCGGATAGCGTGTTGCCTGAATTTGCACTGGCAGGTAGATCAAATGTTGGAAAATCTTCTTTTATTAATAAAATGTTAAATCGGAAAGCTTTAGCCAGGATATCGTCAAAGCCAGGAAAAACTCAAACACTCAATTTTTATATTATTGAAGACGCCCTTCACTTTGTCGATGTTCCCGGTTACGGATATGCAAAGGTTTCGAAAACGGAACGTGCTGCATGGGGGAAAATGATTGAGACATATATCACGACGAGAAAGCAACTCAGAGCAGTTGTGCTCATAGTCGACTTACGACATCCACCAACTGCTGATGATCGAATGATGTATGATTTTTTAAAGCATTATCAAATTCCGTGTATTGTGATTGCAACAAAAGCGGATAAAATTCCTAAGGGAAAATGGCAAAAGCATCTGAAAATAACGAAGGAGACCCTTCAATTTGATCCTCAGGATGAAATCATTATATTTTCATCTGAAACTGGTGAAGGAAAAGATGCTGCTTGGAAGGCATTAACGAAGAAGATGTAGAAAAACCCAGCAATTGCTGGGTTTATTTTTTCTTAAAAAGTAATACTATTCCTATTACGATTAATGCTATAGGACTATACTTCCAAACCGTGTTCACACGTAATAATCCTAGCGTATTGGTTAATTTATCATAGAAAAGAAGAATAATAGAGAGAATTAGAAACAAAAGACCTTGGAAAAGTCCGTTTCGCCCTTTTTGATATTGTAACAAAAAACCTAATGAAATTATTAAGAGGAATATCCCTATATTATTTGGCCAAATGGCAAGCTTATGTACAACATGAAAATGGAATCCGAAGCCAGTAAAAATAACACCAGGCAAAATAGCCTCATAATTTTTCCCTCTATAGCCTTGAACCAAAAATGCAATGCCAACTATCATAAAAAGTGTCGGCCAAGTGAGAAAATCTTTAAATAATTGTATGTGATTTTGTGAAAGATAATAATATAATCCGAAGCCTATTAAAATAATTCCTGCAAATACTTTTTGATTTTTCATACAAATCCTACTTTCGACGACTATGCTTGATTATCATGGATTTTTTTGATACTGTACTTAAGGAAACTTATTTTGAAATTTACATTCGTCTAGTTTTAGCGCCTATCGGCTAGCGTATTAGCAAGTCGTTTGGACTTTTCTTATTATGATAACATAGTATTCATTTTCTTTTCACATTTTTTAAAAGCAATGAATTTTGTACATGTTATAATAGTAATGGAATTTATCTAAATGAATCGAATGGATTAATTATTATATATTTTTTGGAATGATTGATGTATCGGGGGGTCACTTAATTATGTACATCATAGCTGTTGGGTTAAATTATAAAACAGCCCCTGTGGAAATTCGTGAACGACTTTCCTTCAATGAAGATGATCTACAGTCAGCAATGGCAGCATTAAAAGAGAAAAAAAGCATTTTAGAGAATGTCATTGTTTCTACATGTAATCGCACGGAAGTATATGCAGTAGTCGATCAGCTTCATACAGGACGTTATTATATTAAAGATTTCTTATCTGAATGGTTTCAAATTGAAAAGGATGAGTTTTCACCATATTTATTTATCTACGAACAAGATGGCGCTGTGGAACATTTATTTAAAGTAATTTGCGGCTTAAATTCGATGGTATTAGGTGAAACACAAATTCTTGGACAAGTACGAAATAGCTTTTTTACTGGACAAAAGGTCGGCGCAACCGGAACAGTGTTCAACCATTTATTTAAACAAGCAATAACACTTGCAAAAAAAGGCCATTCTGAAACGGAAATTGCCTCTAATGCTGTTTCTGTTAGTTATGCTGCTGTCGAGCTTGCAAAAAAAATATTTGGGAATCTAAAAGACAAGCATGTACTCATTGTTGGAGCAGGTAAAATGGGACAGCTTGCAATTGAAAATCTTCATGGAAGCGGGGCGACAAAGGTTACAGTTATAAATAGAACCTTTGCAAAAGCAAAAACCTTAGCGGACCGTTTTGAAGGTACTGCAAAAACATTGCAAGAAATGCAATGTGCATTAGTGGAAGCGGATATATTAATAAGTTCAACTGGTTCAAAAGACTATGTTATTTCAAAAGAGCTGATTGAATCCGTTAATAAAATACGCAAAAATAAACCATTATTTATGGTAGATATCGCCGTTCCAAGAGATATTGACCCACAAATCTCCGAATTAGAAAATATTTTTCTATACGATATTGACGATTTAGAAGGCATTGTGGAAGCAAATCTTGCGGAACGAAAAAAAGCTGCTGACAGAATTATGATGATGATTGAAGAGGAAATTGTAGAATTTAATGAGTGGGTTAATATGCTAGGTGTTGTACCTGTTATAACAGCATTAAGAGAAAAAGCATTGGCAATCCAAGCCGAAACGATGAAAAGCATTGAACGAAAAATGCCTAATCTAACCGATCGGGATCGTAAAATATTGAGTAAGCATACGAAAAGTATTGTGAATCAATTATTAAAAGACCCTGTTTCGCAAGCAAAAGAAATCGCTTCAGAATCAAATGCCAGCGAGCAGCTTGAATTATTTAAAAGAATATTTAATATTGGGGAACCGACAACTGAAACAGAAAATACGATACTAGTTGAAAAGACAAGCTTTGCCGTGAACCAACATCCTTCACCAGCTATCTTAGAAAGGTGAAAGCTATGTTTGAAATCATAATGTCTAGACTGCATGAAGGGATGATTGTTCTTTATGCTGTTAGTATCTTACTTTACTTTATAGATTTTTTACAACAAAATCGGAAGGCAAATAAGTTTGCCTTCTGGTTACTTGCAATTGTTTGGGTTCTTCAAACAATTTTTTTGTTTCTTTATATGATACATACAAAACGCTTTCCAGTCCTCACGATTTTTGAAGGACTTTATTTCTATGCATGGGTTCTATTAACGTTGTCACTCGTCATTAACCGAATGTTACGTGTCGATTTTACTGTTTTCTTTATCAATATCATTGGGTTTATCATTATGGCCATTCATACCTTTGCACCGATCCAAATGCCTTCAGAAACAATGAGTGAAAAGCTTGTTTCGGAGCTATTGTTCATTCATATTACAATGGCGATTTTTTCATACGTAGCATTCTCTCTCTCATTTGTATTTTCATTGTTATATTTATTACAATATAAACTTTTGAAAGAGAAGAAGTGGGGGCACAGGTTATGGCGCTTAAACGATCTGGCAAAACTAGAGAAAATGTCCTATGTATTGAATTTAATTGGAGTACCGATGTTATTATTAAGTTTAATTTTAGGCCTGCAATGGGCGTTAATAAAAGTACAACATTTTCATTGGTATGATTCAAAAATTATCGGCTCCTTTATTCTACTAATCATTTACAGCATGATTATCTATTTTCGGGAAAGAAAAAATATGTTTGGCAAAAACTTAGCATATTTAAATGTTGCGGCGTTTTTAATTGTACTTATCAACTTTTTTTTAATTAGCAGATTATCAGCTTTTCATTTTTGGTATTCATAGGGAGGAATATTCGTGAGAAAGATTATTATTGGATCAAGGCGCAGTAAGCTTGCTGTTACTCAAACTAATTGGGTTGCAGAGCAATTGAAAAAGCTAGGAGTACCTTTTGAATTTGAAATAAAAGAAATCGTCACAAAAGGTGATCAAATACTAGATGTGACGCTTTCAAAGGTTGGAGGAAAAGGGCTATTTGTAAAGGAAATTGAACAGGCGATGTTAAATAAGGATATCGATATGGCCGTACATAGTATGAAGGATATGCCGGCAGTTCTGCCTGATGGTCTAACAATAGGCTGTATTCCGGAGCGAGAGGATCATCGTGATGCTCTTATTTCGAAAGATTATATGACTTTAAGAGATTTACCTAAGGGTGCGGTAATAGGAACAAGCAGCTTACGTAGAGGAGCGCAAATTTTAGCAGAGCGGCCAGATCTTGAAATTAAGTGGATACGTGGAAATATTGATACACGTCTAGAAAAGCTAAAAACAGATGATTATGATGCGATTATATTAGCTGCAGCAGGCTTATCAAGAATGGGTTGGTCGAGTGACGTCGTAACGGAATACTTAGAACCGGAAATTTGTTTGCCAGCTGTTGGTCAAGGTGCACTTTCGATTGAATGCCGTGCTGATGATCATGAACTACTAGAACAATTAGCAAAATTAACTTCACAAGAAACTGCTGTAACAGTAACTGCTGAACGTGCTTTCCTTCATAAAATAGAGGGAGGCTGCCAAGTACCTGTTGCAGGGTTTGCTAAGCTTAAGGATGATGGGAATATTTCCTTAACTGGTTTGGTTGCTTCCCCGGACGGAAAAACAATCTATAAAGAAACCGTTAGCGGCCAAGATCCACAGAAATTGGGAGAACAAGTAGCCAACCTATTAATTGAACAAGGTGCGAAACAACTAATTGATCAAGTAAAGCAGGAGCTTGATCAATCATGACCTCTTTTTTGCCGCTAGAAGGGAAAACTATTTTTATACCTCGCAGCGGTAAAAAAGGAGAGGCACTTTGCGAAAAGATAATGTCATTAGGGGGGAAGCCTTACTTAGTTCCCCTTATTGATTTTACTATTGGTAAAGATTCTCGAGAACATGAATTCATAAATAGAATACACCAGTATGATTGGATTATTTTTACTAGCCAGACTGGAGTAAAGTTCTTTTTTCAACAGCTTGGTAAACATAATATAGAGTTATCTCGAAAAACAAAAATTGCAGCAGTTGGAGATAAAACGAAAGAGGCAATTGAACAACAATCTTTAAAAGTTTCTTTTGTTCCTAACTTTTTTTCTGCGGATGATTTTGCAAAAGAATTTGCCGATAATGGCATTCAGCCAAAAAGGGTATTAATTCCTAAAGGCAATCTTGCCAGAGATATTATTGCTAAGTCATTAGAAGCAAAAAAATGGTTGGTTGATGAGTGGATTGTATATGATACGATCTTTCCTGTTGAAAGCAAGCAAAAATTGGCATATTTACTTAAAAATATTCATCTAGATTACGGATTGTTTACAAGTCCATCAACCGTTCACCATTTTATGGAAGTTGCGCGAGATCCCCGCATTGAAAAAAAGGCTAAAATGATAGAGTTCATTAGTATTGGTCCAGTAACTAATAAAGCAATAGAGGGTTATGGATGGAGGGTTTCAGCAAGTCCGCAAAAATATACGGTTGATGATATGCTTGATTGTTTGTGTAAATTAAACATGAAACGGGAGGAATAATAAATGAAAGACTTGCAGTTTAAACGACATAGAAGACTTCGCAGCTCAGCAAATATGAGAGCACTTGTCCGCGAAACACATTTGCATGTAGAAGATTTTATTTATCCTATCTTTGTAGTAGAAGGAGAAAATATTAAGAAGGAAGTACCTTCCATGCCAGGAGTGGATCAAATTTCATTAGACAACTTAAAAGCAGAAATGGATGAAGTTGTAACCCTTGGAATCAAATCCGTTCTTTTATTCGGTATTCCAGTTGAGAAGGATGAAGTAGGAACACAAGCTTTTCATAATCACGGTATTGTGCAAGAGGCTACCCGTATTATTAAAGAACATTATCCCGAGGTAATCGTGGTTGCTGATACATGCTTATGTGAATATACAGACCATGGACATTGTGGTGTCATTGAGGGCGGGAAAATATTAAATGATCCAAGTCTTGATTTACTTGCAAAAACGGCAGTAAGCCAAGCGCAAGCTGGTGCTGATATAATTGCTCCATCAAACATGATGGATGGCTTTGTAGCTGCTATTCGAAAAGGTTTAGATGAAGCTGGATTTGAAGATATTCCAATTATGTCGTATGCAGTAAAATTTGCATCTGCATTCTACGGTCCTTTCCGTGATGCAGCAGGTAGTACTCCGCAATTTGGGGACAGAAAAACGTATCAAATGGATCCTGCTAACCGTTTAGAAGCATTAAGAGAGGCACACTCTGATGTAGAGGAAGGCGCTGATTTTCTTATTGTGAAGCCAACATTATCTTATTTAGATATTGTGCGTGATGTGAGAAACGAATTTAACTTGCCTGTCGTGGGCTATAATGTTAGTGGAGAGTACTCTATGGTAAAGGGTGCTGCACTAAATGGCTGGGTTGACGAAAAAACAATTGTGCTAGAAATGCTTACGAGCATGAAACGTGCCGGCTGTGATTTGATTATTACCTATTTTGCTAAAGATGCTGCACGTTGGCTTGCAGAATAAGAGAAGGGGTGTTTTTAATGCGTTCATTTGAAAACTCTAAAAAGGCATATAAAGAGGCAGTTACACTAATGCCTGGCGGTGTAAACAGTCCTGTTCGCGCTTTTAAATCCGTAAAAATGGATCCTATTTTTATGGAACGAGGAAAAGGATCGAAAATTTATGATATTGATGGAAATGAGTATATTGATTATGTATTATCCTGGGGGCCATTAATTTTAGGTCATGCTAACGATCATGTTGTCGAAGCTTTGAAGAAAGTAACCGAAAATGGTACAAGCTTTGGTGCACCAACATTATTAGAAAATAAACTTGCACGACTTGTTCAAGATCGTGTTCCGTCCATTGAAATCGTAAGGATGGTATCTTCTGGTACAGAAGCAACCATGAGTGCTCTAAGATTAGCTCGCGGTTACACAGGTCGAAATAAAATAATTAAATTCGAAGGATCGTATCATGGACATGGTGATTCCTTATTAATTAAGGCAGGTTCTGGTGTCGCTACACTTGGATTGCCTGATAGCCCAGGTGTACCAGAAGGTATTGCTAGCAATACAATTGCAGTTCCTTATAATGATCTAGAATCCGTTCGTGCAGCCTTTCAACAATTTGGTGAAGATATTGCATGTATTATTGTTGAGCCTGTAGCTGGGAATATGGGGGTAGTTCCTCCACAACCTGGATTTTTAGAGGGATTGCGTGAAGTTACTACTCAATATGGAGCTTTATTAATCTTTGATGAAGTTATGACAGGATTCCGTGTAGATTACAACTGTGCACAAGGTTATTTTGGAGTGACTCCAGACTTAACTTGTTTAGGCAAGGTAATTGGTGGCGGTCTTCCGGTTGGTGCCTTCGGTGGAAAAGCTGAAATTATGGAGAAAATTGCGCCAAGTGGTCCAATTTATCAAGCTGGTACATTGTCAGGAAATCCACTCGCAATGACAGCAGGTTACGAAACCTTAATTCAGTTAACACCTGATTCCTATAAAGATTTTATTAGAAAAGCGGATAAGCTTGAAGAAGGATTACATAAAGCTGCACTAAAATATGAAATTCCTCATACGATTAACCGTGCAGGCTCTATGATTGGAATCTTTTTAACAAACGAAAATGTAATCAATTATGATACAGCTAAAACATCCGATCTAGATTTATTTGCAGCATATTACAGAGAAATGGCCGGGAATGGTGTGTTTCTGCCACCATCACAATTTGAAGGTCTATTTCTGTCTACATCACATACAGATGAAGATATTGAAAAAACGATCGCTGCAGCCGAGAAAACTTTTAGCATCATTCGAGGATAAATATAGATACTGTATTGAAACCACAACTAATGTTGTGGTTTTTTTGTGTTTGAGGAAATTATAAAATTTCACACTTCCCTACGCTAGAGCTGCGCCGCCCCGCATTTGTTCTCAAGTAATAATATTTAAAATCCATGAATATTTTTTCAATAGGCTGTTTACCTACAATTTATTGCTTTTCGTAATTTGTTTTAAATCTTAATCTAGACTCAGCTTCGGTGCATCTCTTCTTAAAAATTCTTAACGTGAATGTTAAGCTTATGCGATTTTCTTATTAAAAAGCAACAAAGTTTAAGAAAAGAGCCTTAGTAGGATTCATATTTTGTTTGTTTTAATCATAGAGTGTTAATGACATAATGACTTGAGTTTATAGGAATTGAAGGGAGGAAGCCGCTTTGTCCGAAAATCAATCGTCTTTACGATTTTCATTAGAGGAATCTGTTTGGTTTAAAAGGGGACAGGAAGTAGAAGAGCTCTTATCCATTTCTTTGGATCCTCATATTACTATCCAAGAACAGGAACAATATATCGTAATCCAAGGAAAATTATATTTAAGTGGTGAGTATAGAAACGATGAGGAAGAAGCGGGAGAAGATGATGTCTCTTGGCAAAAAAAATATGTACAATCGATAGAATATCGCGCAGAAGAAGGGATTTATGAATTTAAGCACCAATTCCCTGTTGATATAACCATCCCGAAAGATAAGGTTGAAGATGTATCGTGTTTGGACGTATCTGTAGACTCCTTTGACTACGATATAGTGAAAAACCTTTGTTTGCAGTTAAATGCAGATTTAACAATCTCAGGGCTTAGAGATGAGGAAGAAAATAGCTATGCAGGCGAAGAGATGCAGGCAATTTCAGCCTTCCGGAATCATGAACACATGCAAGATAAAGAAGTAGAATATGAATCTGTTAATTCAGGAAGGTCAGAGAAACCATCTCAAGAAGAGGAGGAATTAATTCCAATTTTCAATCTCTCCAGAAATGATTCGACTGATGATGATGAATTCGCAGAAGAAGAAGAGGAATTATTTCAGCCATTCAATGTTGAAGTAAGAAAAATTCCTAGTGAGCAACCTGCCAAAGCATTTGATGTAAGCCAGTTTACTTCACCAAATCAGAATCTGTATAATGCTTATCAGCATACAAATGCAGAATTAGATGAATCATTACACCGGAAAAAGAAAAAAGCAATCGAAGTAGAAGAAGAATCTTCATCATTCACGGAAATCCAATTGGCTACGGGGAATGAATCATCTAATGGGGATTATGCAGCGTATTCAAATGATGAATCAGATATGCAGGAAGAAGTGGAAGTTACAGAAGAAATAAAAAAGAAAAAGAAAAAAACCAAATATGAATCCATATCACTCACAGACTTTTTTGCTCGGAAACAAGATGAAAAGGCAGCTAAGCTAAGAATGTGCATTGTCCAATCCGGGGAAACATTGGATCATTTAGCGGAAAAATATGAAATAAGTGTTCAGCAAATATTAAGAATGAACCATCTAGAAACACATCAGAGTGTATCTGAAGGTCAAGTAATATATATTCCTTCATATGCAGGGAAAAAATAAAAGCAGTTTTTGTATGGATTGTTAAAAACCAAATACCGATTTTACATTGTTGCTTTTCGTAAATTGTTTTAAATTCTAATGTCAACTTTTCTTAAAAAAGTAATAAGATTTTCTTTTTACAAAACAACCAAGTTTAAGAAAAGAGCTTTAATAAAAAATCTAAAAAGAAGGTGAGTATAGTTCATTCTTACCCACCTTCTAACCTTTTATAGCAGGTGGTGAAATGAAAGATTCATCATACGAAGAAATAAGTGCAATATTAAAACAATATGGGGTAAGGGTAAAATATGTGGAAACACACGGAAGAACGTGGAAGGTTTATACGGATAATGGTGTATATGCATTAAAGAAAATCTTTCCGCAAAACGGTGTTGATTTTGTCCGTAATGTTCAGCTTTTATATCAAAGGGGTTATAATCGCATTGTCCCGATATATCCTACCATGGATGGAAGATATGCAATTCTTCAGGAACATTATTTATACTATTTAATGCCATGGCTTTCCAACGAAGAAAAAGAAGATCGTAATGAAAAGCATCAAAAAATGTTCAGAGAACTTGCTAGACTGCACACTTTATCATTGAAAAATATACAAGTTGAAGAGGAAGAACGAAAGCGACATTATGAAAATACTATAGAGGAGTGGGAGAGGGAAGAAGAATTTTTAACCGATTTTTTGGAAACGAGTGAAAAGAAATGGTATATGTCACCTTTCGAATTATTATTTTGTATGTTTTACAATGACATGAGGCGAGCACTTGAATTTTCCAAAAAAAAGTTAGAGGATTGGTATGAGAATTCCAAAGAAGTAACTACTGGCAGAACGGTTATTACACATGGAAAGATTTCAACAGAACATTTTCTATATGATGATAGAGGTTACGGCTACTTTACCAATTTTGAAGACTCAAAAATCGCCTCACCGATACAGGATCTTTTACCCTTCTTAGCTAGAACCTTACAAACATATCCGAAGCGATTTGATGAATGTATAGATTGGCTTTACACTTATTTTGGGCATTTTCCGTTTCGGGAAGAAGAAAAACTGTTATTTTTAAGCTACTTAGCCCATCCAGGTCCGATTTTCAGAACGGTCCAAACCTATCGTTTGCAAAGATCGAAAAAAGCAGAAATCAAATTTGTGAAGGAATTGCAAAGTCACTATTGGCTACTCAAAAACACCGAATATATTGTTATTAGAATCAATGAAATGGAAAATCAGGCTAAACAAGCAGAAACTGAACCCAAACCTCAGGATTAAAAGTTGTCTACGTCTAGCTACAGCGCCTATCGGCTAGTGGATTTCTCCGTCTCCTCCCTTCGATAAGTCAACATCAGGTGAATTGGGAGTACAAATTTCACTTATCCATACGCCGATGTTCAAGGCGCTTTCGCATTTGTTTTAAAACCATTCAAAATAAAATGCAAGGGCGATTAATATAAAAATGGCTAGAAGCAATACATCAAAGGTAGTAGGCATGAGTATGGTGCGAATGCCTTGAAATATTGCAAACGGGATAATTAACTGTTTGCACACTCCTTTCAAGGTTTTCATCCAGGACTGCAAAGTGTATTGGTTGAACTTTTTTTTCATCTTCTCACCTTCCTCATCTTTATACCATTTAATGTATGAAGGAAAGTGAAAATGGTGAATATGCCTAAGTTTTCGGCAAAAATAATAAGGAAAATGAATATTTTTTTAAAAAACTGGAGAAAATAATTGACTATTAGCATTAATATTCGATAATATATAGAAAAAATAATATGAAAAGCATTGATTGGGAAGAGTACGATGGTAGTCGTCTTAAAGAGAGGGAAATTACTTGCTGAAATATTTCCTAAGTTTTGACACATCAGAAGGTCGCCCATGAGCAGCTTTAGTGAAAATTATAGTAGCTAAAAGCCGGTGAAGAGCCGTTATGAGTTTTAAGTGCCAGACGTTTTTATTTTTTATATAAATGTCTGTGAAAAAAGGTGGTACCGCGAATCCGCTCCCTTCGTCCTTTTGACGTAGGGAGCTTTTTGTATTTCAAAAGGTACTCTAAGGAAAGGATGGAAGAAAAATGGAAGAAAATGAATTGAAAATGTCGACTAAGTACGATCCAAAAGCTATTGAAGAAGGTCGGTACGAATGGTGGATTAATGGCAAGTTTTTCGAAGCGAAGGATGATTCTAAGAAGGAACCTTATACGATTGTTATTCCACCGCCAAATGTAACGGGTAAATTACACCTTGGTCATGCATGGGATACAACATTACAGGATATTTTAACAAGAATGAAAAGAATGCAAGGCTACGACGTTTTATGGCTTCCTGGAATGGATCATGCAGGTATTGCTACACAAGCAAAGGTAGAAGGAAAACTACGTGAAGAAGGAAAAAGCCGCTATGATCTCGGCCGTGAAAAGTTCCTTGAGGAAGTATGGAAATGGAAGGAAGAGTATGCTGAGTTTATTCGCAAGCAATGGGCAAAGCTAGGGCTTGGATTAGACTATTCCCGTGAGCGTTTTACACTCGATGAAGGCTTGTCTGACGCAGTAAAAAAAGTATTTGTTACTTTGTATAAAAAGGGTCTTATTTATCGTGGGGAGTATATCATTAACTGGGATCCGGCAACAAAAACTGCCCTATCAGATATTGAGGTTATTTATAAGGATATCCAAGGTGCCTTTTATCACATGAGCTATCCACTTGCGGATGGTACTGGATCTATCGAAATTGCTACGACTAGACCGGAAACAATGTTAGGTGATACTGCAGTTGCTGTTCATCCTGAAGATGACCGCTATAAGCACTTAATTGGCAAAACAGTTATCCTTCCGATTACAGGGCGTGAAATTCCAATTGTTGGAGATGATTATGTAGACATGGAGTTTGGTTCAGGTGCCGTAAAAATTACACCAGCACATGATCCTAATGACTTTGAAATTGGTAATCGTCATAATCTTGAAAGAATCTTAGTAATGAATGAAGACGGCAAAATGAATGCAAGAGCTGGGAAATATCAAGGGCTAGATCGTTTTGAATGCCGTAAACAAATTGTGAAAGATTTACAAGAGCAAGGTGTCTTATTCAAAATCGAAGAGCATATGCATTCCGTTGGTCACTCTGAACGAAGTGATGCGATTGTAGAACCATATTTATCTACTCAATGGTTTGTAAAAATGGGACCATTGGCAAAAGAATCGATTCATTTACAGCAAAAAGAGGAAAAAGTACATTTTGTACCAGAACGGTTTGAAAATAATTATTTACGTTGGATGGAAAATATCCATGATTGGTGTATTTCTAGGCAATTATGGTGGGGACACAGAATACCAGCTTGGTATCATAAGCAAACAGGTGAAGTTTATGTAGATGTAGAACCGCCACAAGACATTGAAAATTGGGTTCAGGATAATGATGTTCTTGATACTTGGTTTAGTTCAGCGTTATGGCCATTTTCAACAATGGGCTGGCCGAATGAAGAATCTATAGACTATCAACGATATTTTCCAAATGACACTCTAGTGACTGGCTATGATATCCTTACATTCTGGGTTTCAAGAATGATTTTCCAAGCGCTTGAATTCACAGGAAAAAGACCATTTAAAGATGTTTTAATCCATGGACTTGTAAGAGATGACCAAGGTAGGAAGATGAGTAAATCGCTTGGAAATGGTGTAGACCCAATGGATGTTATTAATCAATATGGGGCAGATGCATTACGTTATTTCCTTTCTACAGGTAGCTCTCCAGGTCAAGATTTACGCTTTAGTATCGAAAAGGTTGAGTCTGTATGGAATTTCGCTAATAAGATTTGGAACGCTTCACGTTTTGCCTTAATGAATATGAATGGCATGACATATGAGGAAATTGATTTAACTGGTGAAAAGTCTGTTGCAGATAAATGGATTCTTACTCGTTTAAATGAAACAATAGAGACTGTTACAAAGCTTGCAGATAAATATGAGTTTGGTGAAATTGGAAGAGCACTTTACAATTTCATCTGGGATGATTTCTGTGATTGGTATATTGAAATGGCGAAGTTACCATTATATGGAGAGGACGAAGCTGCGAAAAAGACAACTAGATCAATTTTAGCTTATGTTCTTGACAATACAATGAGATTGCTGCATCCTTTCATGCCATTCATTACCGAGGAAATATGGCAAAACCTTCCTCATAGTGGGGAATCCATTACTACCGCAGAATGGCCGAAAGTAAATCAAGATTATCATGATGAACAAGCGGCAAATGATATGAAACTACTTGTTGAAATCATTCGTTCTGTTCGTAATATTCGCTCAGAGGTAAATACGCCATTAAGCAAAAAAGTTAAGATATTTATCAAGGCTAAGGATGAAAATATTCTGCAAACCTTAAATAACAATGCTGCATATATTGAGCGATTCTGTAATCCTGAGGAATTAGTAACAGGTATTGATATTTCTGCTCCAGATAAGGCAATGACAGCCGTTGTAACAGGTGCGGAAATTTTCCTTCCACTTGAAGGCTTGATTAATATTGAGGAAGAGCTTGCAAGACTTCAAAAAGAATTAGAAAAATGGAATCAAGAAGTTGACAGAGTTCAGAAAAAATTAAGCAATGAAAGATTTATAAGTAAAGCACCTCAAAAAGTTGTAGAGGAAGAACGAGAAAAAGAAAAAGATTATCTAGAAAAACAAGCAGCTGTAGGTGCCAGAATTTCAGAATTAAGAGGGGAATAACAAATCCGCAAGCCGATATTCGCTATTGAAATTGAAGTGCAAATTTCACCTGGAGCGAGACGTAGAGCTATTGCAAAAAGATAAACAGAGGAATAAATGTATATAATTCTTGTAAAGTTGAAGGCGAATCACTTAAGGGATTCGTCTTCCCTCTATTTAAGAAAGGTGTTGAAATAATGAATACATACGAAGAAGCACTAGAATGGATTTTGTCCCGTTTACAATTTGGTATTAAACCAGGACTAGATCGCATGAAATGGATGATGGAGAAGCTTGGATCTCCTGAAAAGGATTTACAATCCATTCATGTAGGGGGAACAAATGGGAAAGGATCCACAGTTACATATATTCGATCGATCTTAAATGAAGCTGGTTACAACGTGGGTACCTTTACATCACCATCAATTGAATCTTTTAATGAAAGAATCAGTATTAACGGCACTCCAATTCCTGATACGGATATGTTGGAGTTAGTCCGAATTATCAAACCCTTTGCGGATGAATTAGACAATACAAATCTCGGGTCATTGACAGAATTTGAAGTAATTACAACAATGGCCATTTATTATTTTGCTAGGATCAATCCTATGGACTATTGCGTTTTTGAAGTTGGCCTTGGGGGAAGACTTGATAGTACAAATATATTGGAACCGATCCTTACCGTCATCACGAATATTGGTTTAGATCATGTTAATATTCTAGGCGACACCGTTGAGAAAATTGCATATGAAAAAGCCGGGATAATAAAAAGAAAAATTCCGATAATAACAGGAGTAGAACAACAGAGCGCATTATCAGTCATAGCTGAAAAGGCGGAAATGATGGATGCCAATATGAAAGTCTTCGGAAGTGATTTTCATTTGTCAGATTACTGTCCTGTAGAATCTGGCGAAAGATTCACATTTTGTGTAGAAAACATTTCCATTAAAAACCTAGAAATCACGATGCTAGGAAAGCATCAAACTCAAAATGCTGCATTAGCTATTATGGCATGTCTTCTTTTAAATATTAAAGAAGAGTATATTAAGGAAGGCTTATTAAAGGCATATTGGCCGGGAAGGATGGAGGTCGTTCAAGAAAATCCATTAATACTTTTGGATGGTGCCCATAATCCCGAAGGTGTCGAAGTATTAGTACAAGCTCTAAACTCAAGATACAAAAATAAAAAGAAGAAGATTTTGTTTGCTGCATTACATGACAAAGAGTTAACAAAAATGTTTCAGGAATTCCGAAAAATAAATTCTGAATTTTATTTCACACAATTTAACTCACCACGCATAGAATCGGCGCAAAGGCTAGCAGAATTAAGTTTAATAGAAAATGCTAACGTATATAGCGAATGGAAACCCATACTTAGCGATTTAATAAAAAGTTTACAGGAAAATGAAATGCTTATTATTTGCGGTTCACTTTACTTTTTGGCTGAGATTAAGCCGTTTTTGAAGGATATTTTATAATAATCTGCTCTTCTATTGTAAAAAATTGCAAAACCTATAATTAATAGTGACATTCTTGTCTCTATTTGGTAAAATATTTTAGAACATTATGACTAATTAACTAGGTAAAAGGGGGTGCGGAAGATGAAAATATCTAGAAAAATGGCGATTAACCTATTACTTTGGTTTTTAATAGTACCAATCGGTGTTTTCTTTACCTTTCATTTTTTTCCTCCTAATCCTCTGAGTTTTCTTGTCGTTGTAGGTTTTTGCATCCTGACAGGAGTAGTTTCGTATTTTCCAATTAATATTGCCAACAATCCAATATACATATTTCAATGGGTAACAATGGCAGGATTTTTATGCTATGGATTGTTTTTTGAATTAATTTTAACGCAATTTTCCATCATCGTTGTTTTAATATCACTGAAGGTTAAAAAAGCGGAAGCACATCGGTATCCTTTCAATTCGTTAATGTTTTTTGGGATTTCCCTTTTAAGTGGTTTGCTTTATTATGCAATTGGTGGGAAAACAGGATTTACATCCCTTCAGGAAACGATATTGCCGATTATTATTTATGCAATAGCGAATGTCCTTATTAATCAATTTTTCTTATATGTATCAGCTCCATTCTTTGGGAGAAAACACAGACTTTTTGCGCTTGATTTATTATGGGAATTATTAATTATATGCATCGTAGTACCATTGAGTATTATTTTATACTATTTAAATGTCCGAATTGGCTTTGTTAGTTTTCTTTTATTATTATTTCCTTTTATGGGGTTCGGTTATGTTTTACGGTTATATAATTCTTCTGAAAAAATTAATGATTATTTGCAAAAGGCAGCAGAGATTGGCCACCAGTTAAATGAAACATTGGAGGTAAATAAGGTATTTGATCTTTTTATTCAAAAGGTTTCCCAAACATTAACTGTAGATTATGCCTATATCTTAGATGTAAAAGGCGATGAAATGGTTCTTTTACGTGGTGTCGAGAATGGCCATCAAAAGCCAAACATCATTCCGCCTATAAAAAAATATGAAGGCATTAGTGGACAAGTTTGGGCAATGGAAAAACCAGTTTTTTATAATAATAGAGGAGAATGGGAAAATTTCGCTTCCGGTTATATGCCAGCAAATGCAGAAAGTATAATATGTGTCCCCATTTTTAGAAATAAGAAAGTAGAGGCAGTTCTCTTCTTGGCATCGACTAAAAGAGACCAGTATGAAAAATATCAGCTGCCTATATTGGATATTCTTTGTTCTTATTTTGTTGTTGCCATTTCAAATGCAAGACATTATGAACAAACAAAGATGAATAGCGAGCACTGTCCATTAACAAGGCTTTATAATTATCGATATTTTGATAATTTATTAACAAATGAATTTACTCTACTAAATAAAGGACTTCGTAAAGAATTGTCACTTATCATGCTAGATATCGATTCGTTTAAAATGATCAATGACACATATGGACATCAAAGTGGGAATGATATTCTTGTGCTGATGGCAAAGCGTATAAAAAATTTGATTGGAAATCGAGGAATTGTCGCACGTTATGGGGGAGAAGAGTTTGTCATCCTTCTAAAGGATACAAATAAGCATGCTGCATTGCGTCTAGCTGAACTTGTTCGTTTAACAATTGCCAACCGCTCTTTTCTTATTGATAATTCATTGGATGAAGAGGTTGCTCAAGTCAGTATTAATATTACAGTAAGTATCGGTGTCGCTACAGCACCTTATGATGCGGACGAAGCATTGGCTTTAATCAGACATGCTGATCGTGCATTGTATATTGGAGCGAAAAGGGCAGGAAAGAACCGAGTTGCAGAGTATGTGAAATAATACCATCTCATTTTTTGAGATGGTTTTTTTATTTTTATATTTCATAGTTTAAGATACCTTGTATAATAGAATTAATTGTTAATACATATAAAGTTTTACTATGAGGTGAAGAATGGGAAACTGGATGTCGAGTTTAGTATCTATAATCATTTTTTCATTAGCATTTTTCTTTATTCCTATGAAAATAAAAGTCCGCAATAAATTAATATTGATTACTACAACTATTCTTTGTTATGCATTAGGGAAAATCGCTTGGTTGTTATTTACATGGTGGGTAGCTATATTCATTATTGTGCTTTTCCTATTTAGTGTAACAATATTAATCGGTGGAAAAATTAATTGGCTAGAACAGGGCGGTAAAGTAGATATGGATTCCCCTGATAAAGATTTACCAAATCCAATGTATTCTTACGGGCAATTGCTAGAAAGGTCTGCTAATGCGGTTAACCTTGATATTACGGATAATATATCCATCAAGCCATCTTTTAATAAAGTACAAGATGTTGGACAAGCTTCTGTTAGGGAAGTTGCAGTGACAATGGAAGACTTGTCAAATGTAGATGAACAGGAAATTCTTAGCGAATCCATATTAACAGACGGGGGAATTTATGACAATCTCATAACTAGTACACAAGAGTTGCCTGCTTCCGAAGATATCATTTCTAAGTATTCCTCGCTCGTAAACACCGTGGATACGAACGAGGATGATATACAACAAATATTTAAGAGTCGCCAAATTTTATTAGATGAGAGTGAGAATCTTGATAATTCGAACTTAGTGATTAAACAAGATCTTAATACTCATGAACCATCCGATTATTTGGAACATAATTCTGTAGAAATCATCAAAGATTCTAGTAATGATGATTTGCAGCTTTTATATGAAAGAATTAGGGAGGACAAGGAAAGGGGTTAAGTATGGAAAAGAAAAATATCTTGATATTTACTAGTATCATTCTATGTTGTACAGTTTTTCTATTTATTTTGTCGCAAGTGACTGTATTAGCTTTCGCACCTTTCCGCAATAATGATACCAATTACTTAGCTCATACAAGCATTGGGCCGGTAAATATCTCAAATTTAGATAAAAGCAAATCAGAAGAAACGCTAAACACTCGAATAATAGAATGGAAGTCAAAAAATAAGGCGCAACTATCTTTCTTAAATAAGAAGATAGATTTACCTAATAATGTATTTGAATTTAACTTTTCTGATACCTTTCAATCAATCCAAAATGGAAAAGAAAATCAAATATTCGTAGAAATTAATAATAATGAGTTAGCGAATATATTTCGTAAGCTTGGTATGACATCTATAATGGATAAAGTCAATATGTCAAAATTAAAATCAGAACTAGACCAATATGCAAGCAATCTTTCTGAAAAAGATTTAAGTCTAAACATGGAGCAATATCTCATTGGATTTGATGAATATAAGCAGACTACCATTTCTTCCGATGAAATACCTATTAACAATCAAGATTTTATTCATTATTGGTTAAAGGAACATCAAACAGTAACAATAAAGCCTAATAGTCTTTTCTCTTTTCAAAAAATAGTGAATGATAAGGATATAAATGAAGATGCTAATTTCAATGCTAGACTTTCTTCTGCAATATATATGGCTATCTTACAAACAAACCTACAAGTAGTGGAACGGAATATTAGTCAAATAAAGCCTAATAACATTCAGCTAGGCTTCGAAGCAAATGTCCAAAAGGATTTAGACTTAAAAATATATAATCCTAATAGCTATGAGATAAAGATTGTTAGTAAAAAAGTAAATTCTAATAAAATTCAAGTAAAGATTATTGGACCAAAGAATCCTTTACAGTATGCTGTTGTAACAGAGAATGAAAATTCTTATCCGGAGCGTACAATAACTGAATATGTTCCATCGCAAAATATGGAGAGAAAAGTAAAGGGAAAAAAAGGATATTCCATTGATGTTTATAAAGAAATTTATTGGAAGCAAACTTTGTTAGAGCGAGAACTTGTTTCGAACGATTTTTATTTACCTAAGGATGATATTGAGTATAAATCTGTTACTAATAATGAAAATTCAGTTGAAACAGACAATACGCCATCAAACGAGACTAGAGTAAAAACAGAAATAAATCTAAATAATGATAAAACAGAAAATGGCAAGTAAATAAGACAGAAAATACCTTCATATAATATTTATTATGAAGGTATTTTCGAATAAAACACACTTAAATTCAAAGAAAAGTATCTTTATATTATTGATATGTGACATCCGAATCTCCAAATCCAATATTAATGTCACCGATACTATCATTTATAATGGGTTGGTTTAATACATAAACATAACCAGGAGGCTTATTTTCACAACTAGTAACATTTTTGATTTTTCCAGCATCTATTTGAATATCCGCACTTCCATGAACGCATACTGTCCCGGATACTGTAAGCCAATTGTCCGAGTAGAGATTTCCGTAAACCTCCAATTTTGAGTCCTCTGAAATATTTATAGTGCTTAAACGTGCACTTCCTTCAACCGTTATTAAAGAAGATTTCATTATAATATTATTTGTATCAAGTAAATTTTTCTTAACGAGTAAAATTGCTTTATTCATATTCATTGAAGTAAAAGTGGCATTTCCATCAATACTTATATAAGACTGCTCCTTCATCGGGACATCTCCTTGAAAATAACCGTCTCCACCAATTGATAATTTTGATGATTCAGCCAGTGATATTGAGCCATTAAAAAGTGCATTCCCTTTAATAGTAACATTACTTTTTTTTGCAAAATCCGTTTGTTGATTGAATTGAGCATTTCTACCAATTTCTACATTTGCATCTGAAGCAATAGGAGTATATCCTGTAAGCAGTGCATTTCCTGAAATGTAATGCTTACAATGATTATCAAAGCCTTGATTGTTTCCGTTATTTATTATCCTGGAATTATCCGGATATTGACAAGTACCATTAATATTATTGACATTTGGTTCAGTATCCTTAAAAGGTGCTTGAGAATTTGGTTTTGTTAGATCAAGACGAGAAGAATCTCTAATGCTATCAAATTGAACTTTATTTTCAAAAATTCCTCCCTGATTGTTTCCACCAGTACTGCCATTACTGAGAATCTTTATCTCTATATTTTTGATAATTGTTTTTGTTTTTTTTTCTTGGAGTCCTTCACTCTTAAAATTTATTGGAATGATTGTAACATTATCCTTATTCTGTTTAATGATTGGTGCTGTAAGTTGTACTGTATACGAGAGATTGTTAGTAATGTTAGCCTTTTTTAATGTTAAATTATCATTTAGCTTTTTTACAAACTCATCTATTGTTTTATAATCTTTGCCATTAATGATTTGATCAATCTTTTTTTGGAAAAAGGTAATCCCCATTTCAGCTGCATCTGTTGTTTGCATATCCGTTTGAGAATTCGTTGTTTGTTTACTAGTAAAGGTAGATAATCCAAATAATATGGTCATAAAGACTATAGATATCGTGATAATGAGAAGAACTACAATGAGAGCATGTCCATCATTTTTTTTGAGCAAAGTCTTCCACTCCTTATAATCGGTCAAACATCGAAGATACATGGATTTTACTATTAGGGTTTTTCACATCCGATATTGTTAAATCAATCATTACTGGTTTGTTTGTTTGAATTATATCTGGTTGTTGGTTAGCTAATACTTTAATAGTGGGTGGATCGTTATCATCCATAATCTTATAAGATAATTCATAACGGAAGTTTTTAATAAATGAGTATGTTTTCTTCTTTCCATCTTTCAGTATACTTGTTAATATCAATTCATTATCATTATTTATTTCGAGCGTATAGGAAACACTTTGTTGATGTATAGTTGCAATAGTTGTCATCACTAAATTTGCCTCTTCTTGGAGTGTAATTTGCGAAACATTACGTTCATATGATTTCATTGATAAATTTAAAACACCAAAAGCAACTAATAATACGACGGAACTGATTGATAAAGCGGCAAGGACTTCAATTAGTGTCATCCCTTTTTGTTTTTCGAGTAAAGGATATTTCATAATTACTCTCCTTTAAGATATCCAAATGTTTCTGCAAGTAGCTTTCGATTATTAGGATCTTTCGAGCTATAAATTTTAACATGAATTCTTGTTAACTTTAATTCGCTTTCTTCTTGTTTTTCTTCCTTATTAGCATCATTTGGGAAATCATTTATTTTTACATATGGGTAGAATTTTTGATTTGATAATTCTTGAAAACAAGATAAATCATCTTCTCCATCTATTGTGTTTTTACATTTAGTAAGGTCTATTCCTTTTTCATTTCGCAATAAAGTTAAAGTTTTTCTTGCCAAATTTAATGCTTCAATTTTTTCCGTATTTTTACTAGTAAAGGAAGAAGATTGTGCTATCATTCCTGTAAATATAACAATGACAATAGATAATAAAGTAATTGCCGCTAAAACTTCAACCAGAGTATAGCCGACTTCAGTATGATGTTTTTTTATCTCTCTCACTTTGTCACAGCCTTTAAAAATTAGTATAAAAGTCTATAGTTCTATTTTATAATGATTAATATAAATGCACTACTATTTTTTGAGAGGAGGGATTGATATGCCAAGAAAGAGATTGGGAGATTTACTAGTTGAGGTAGGGGTTATTACTGAAGAACAATTAACAGAGGCATTGAAAGCGAAAAGAGATGGGCAAAAACTTGGAGATGTCTTGGTTGCGAGAGGGTTTATCAATGAGCAGCAATTAATTGAAGTGCTAGAATTTCAACTAGGAATACCACATGTCGTTTTACATCGTTACCCGATTGATTCTAACTTATTGAAACTTGTGCCGAAAGAATTTGCCATTAGAAATTTGGTTATTCCTATTGAGAAAAATCAACAGGAATTAACTGTTGCAATGAGTGATCCGATGGATTATTTCGTGATTGATGATTTGCGTTTATCGACAGGCTTTCAAATCAAAACAGTTATTGCTTCAAAGGAAGAAATTATTACAGCAATACATAAATATTATCATGCAAACGAACATTTTGATGAGGAAGAAATATCTTCTATCGAACAATTACATTTTGAAGAAGCGCCTGCTATTAAACTCGTAAATCAATTATTTGCTGCTGGAGTGCAAATGAAAGCTAGTGACATCCATATTGATCCTCACGAAACAAAGGTAGTGGTTCGATATCGAATAGATGGAGTATTAAAAACAGAAAGAGTCCTTTCGCGAGCAATCTATTCTGCTTTGGTTGCTAGAATAAAAATAGTAGGGAATATGAAAATTACTGAAAGTCGATTGCCGCAAGATGGACGTGTGAAATTAAACATTCAGCAAACAGATGTTGATTTAAGAATTTCCATACTTCCTACTATAAATGGTGAAAAGGTTGTTATTCGGATATTGGATTTGCAAAATGTGAAGAAGAGCCTTTCGGAAGTGGGATTTAATAAAGTAAATCTACAGTCTTTTGTAAGATTAATAGAAAAGCCCTCTGGCTTAATACTGATGACAGGACCAACTGGCTCCGGAAAAACATCCACTCTTTATGCTGGTATGCATCATTTAAATTCAGAAGAAGTAAATATTGTAACGATAGAGGATCCTGTCGAATATCAGCTTGAAGGAATAAATCAGGTTCAAGTGAATCCACAAATCGGATTAGATTTTTCGAATGGGTTGCGTGCTTTGCTCCGCCAAGATCCAAACATTATTATGATAGGAGAAATAAGAGATACGGAAACTGTTGAAATCGCTGTTAGAGCAGCGTTGACAGGACATTTAGTACTTAGTACTATGCATACTAATGATTCTATTTCTACCATTCCAAGACTATTGGATATGAATGTGGAGCCGTACCTAGTAGTTTCAGCATTATCTGGTGTAGTCGCCCAAAGACTAGTGCGCAAAATTTGCAAAGATTGTAGGGAAATATACGAGCCTACGAAAATGGAAAAACAACTATTTGAAAATAGAGGTATTCAAATTCAAACATTATATCACGGTAAAGGTTGTTCTTCTTGTCAGCAAACTGGTTATAAGGGTAGATTGGCAATCCATGAATTATTTATGATCGATGATGAGATTCGTCATTTACTGTATGATAATCGAAATATGGATGAGATTAAACTTGCTGCGTTGAAAAAAGGGATGCTCTTCTTGATTGATGATGGATTGTTAAAAGCTAAGTCTGGCTTGACAACAGTTAATGAGATATTAAAAGTAACTTTGCCAGACTAGGAGGATGGAAATGAAGGGAAAATTAGATGCAATATTGACAGCTGCTTTTGAATTAGGAACTTCTGATATTCATTTAACAGTCGGAGTGCCCCCGATTATGAGACTTCATGGGGAATTGAAAAACTTTGGACAAGAGTCGTTGAAACCTGCAGATACAGAAGAAATGGCTAAAGCTATTATTCCAGATTCCATGTGGCAGGAATTTAAGGAATTTGGGGAACTTGATTTTTCTTATGGGATAGAAGGTGTTTCCAGGTTCCGAGTTAATGCCTATCACCAGCGCTCATGCATTAGTTTGGCGATTAGAGTTATTCCTAAACGGATTCCAACTTTTGATGAATTAGGCTTACCGAAAATACTTGGTGATCTTGCATTACTACCACAAGGTCTTATCTTAGTAACTGGACCGACGGGTAGTGGGAAATCAACAACATTGGCGGCAATGCTAGACTTAATGAACCGTACTGTAAAAAAACATATTATTACACTTGAGGATCCTATCGAATATTTGCATAAACATGGAACTTGTATTATAGATCAGCGAGAAGTAGGGTTTGATACGAAATCTTTTTCCAATGCGTTAAGAGCATGTTTAAGACAAGATCCAGATGTCATTTTAGTAGGAGAAATGCGTGACCTTGAAACGATATCAACTGCGATAACAGCTGCAGAAACGGGACATTTAGTTCTAGCAACATTGCATACTACTGACGCACCGACGACAATCGACCGTATTATAGATGTCTTTCCAGCAAGTCAACAAGCACAAGTAAGGATTCAATTAGCTTCTGTTCTCCGTGCTGTTATTTCACAAAGATTGTTTCATCATAAGGAGAAAAAAGCTCGAGTTGGAGCATTTGAGATTTTAATTAATAACCCAGCCATTCGCAATTTAATTCGTAATGAAAAAATCCATCAAATTCAAAGTGTAATGCAAACAAGTAAAGCAGCGGGTATGCAAACGATGCAATTGGCCATTCAAACGTTAATAGAAGATGGGGAAATTGCTAACAGTGATGCCAAACCTTATTTATTGGAAGGTGTACATTAATGGCTGTCTTTCAATATGATGGTAGAGATCGTAAGGGTGAGAAAGTAAAAGGAAAAATAAAAGCAGTCAACTACAATGAGGCTGTCTTAACAATGAAAGAGAATGGCATTGCCATTCGATCTTTAGTTGAATTAAAAGGAGTTTTATATAAAGATATAAATGTTTTAAAGCCGAAAGTTAAACATAAGGATTTAGTTATTTATATACGTCAATTCAGTACATTGATCAAAGCCGGTATTAGTGTTGTTGACTCGACCAAAATATTGGCAGAGCAAACGGGAAATCATGTTTTAAAACGTACACTATATAAATTGTATGAAGATATTCAATCCGGTAAAGCGTATTCGGAAGCTGCCGAAAATTTTCCGAGTATTTTTCCGCCCATGTTTATCAATATGATGAAAGCGGGAGAGGTTGGAGGACAAATAGAAGAAATTCTGGAAAGATTAGCTGTCTATTTTGAAAAACAACATCAAACAAGACAAAAAATTAAAGCGGCAATGTCATATCCCATTATACTAGCCATTATTTCTATCGTAGTAGTTATTTTTATGCTAGCTGTAATTGTCCCGAAATTTTCCGACATGTTTGCCTCTTTTAATGCTAAATTACCGGCAATTACACAATGGCTTCTAAATACAAGTCAGTTTGTCACCCAATATTTTTGGCTATTTCTACTTTTACCAGTGCTGTTTTTTATATGCTACCTTATGTTTGTCCGATCCACAAATGGTAGTTATTATTTAGATATGATGAAGTTAAAAATCCCGATTTTCGGAAAAATCATTCAAAAAGCAGCTCTAGCAAGAATGACTCGAACCTTAAGTACTTTATTCTCTTCATCTGTACCAGTATTGCAAGCAATCAGTATTGTTGAAAAAGTGGTGGACAATAAAGTGATTTCAAAAGTTTTAGGAGAATCAAAGGTTTACTTGGAAGAGGGGAAGTCGATCGCGGAGCCCATGCAAGATCATTGGGCAATTCCGCCACTAGTATCACAGATGATGATCTTAGGGGAGCAATCAGGTACTATGGATTATATGCTAGAAAAGGTAGCGGAATTTTATGAATCTGAGGTCGATCAGGCAACAGAGCAATTGAAATCACTTTTAGAGCCAATTCTGATTGTCTTTCTAGCAGGTATTGTCGGTACCATTGTTGCTGCCATAACCATCCCTATGTATAGTATTTTTCAAAATATCCAATGAATCGAACAAAAACACTGTTTGCAGAAAAATTTGTATTGTTTTGTAAAATAATGTTGTAATGTAAAGATTTGAGATAGTATAATAATTATAGATTTAATATAGTAATTGGAAGTGAAGAAGAGTCGTTTTTATTTGGGCACTTGAATGACTTGGAGCTTGTAGTGCAACCCGCCAATTTTTATGTTTATTAACCTATTAACATAGTAGCTTAATAAATATGAGGTTGGCTTTTTTAATACACTTTTGTATAAAAGGAGAAGATGAAATGAGAAGCAGACTGCAAAAAGTATGGAAGAACCAAAAAGGGATGACGCTAGTTGAGTTGTTAGCTGTAATTGTGATTTTAGCGATTATTACTGCAATCGCAGTACCTAGTATTGGTGGGATTATTAATAATACCAAAAAAAGTGCACATATATCGAATGGTTTGATGGTTATTAATGCAGCTAAGGTAGGGATTGCTGGACAAGATAGTAAATTACTGAATCTGGATAAAGACGGTACCGGAAAATTCACTGTAACTGTGCAACAATTAAATAATTTTGGATATTTGGATACTGTTCCTTCAGACCCTTCAGTTAAAGGTAAAAAGTATAATCCAACAGCAAGTACTGTTACAATAGAAAAAAATGGTGATAGTGGAAAATATTCATATAGTGTCGTATTATATCCAGCTGGAGATACTACTACTCCTTATGTAGATAATTCCGAAGATGGACTCAATAATGGAAAGGCAATAAAAAAATAAAGCAAAACAACATAGTAATAAAAAGGGGCATCCACTGCTCCTTTTTTTATAACAACTAAAACCCAGCATATGATAATATACAATTATATGAAAAGTTTCATAATCCAAAAAGGAGTAATCCCTTATAGCCAATGAACATATTCTGGACAATCTATTTTGCTATAGTAGGCTTCATCTTCGGTTCTTTTTTTAATGTAGTTGGGTTACGTATTCCGAAGAAAAAATCCATCGTGTACCCAAGCTCACAGTGTCCGTACTGTAAGCATAAATTAAGATGGTTTGAGTTGATTCCAGTGTTTTCATTTCTTCTTCAATTAGGAAAATGCCGTTCCTGTAAAGCATCGATTTCGTTCGTGTATCCAATAATGGAAGCAATAACTGGGTGTTTATTTGCTTTTTCATTTGCTAAATTTGGGTGGAGTTCAAATCTGTTGTTCGCGTTATTGCTCCTTTCCCTGGTCATTATCATTACCGTCTCAGATCTTGTATATATGATAATACCCGATATCATTCTATTAATTTTTACTATATTGTTTATATTTGCTAGGGTAATATTTCCTGCTGAACCATGGTGGGATTCTATAGTCGGTGCTATATTTGGGTTTGCCTTACTATTCCTTATTGCTATTATAAGCAAAGGAGCAATGGGTGGCGGAGATATTAAACTATTTTTTGTACTTGGTATAGTACTTGGACTGAAAAACACATTGTTAACCTTTTTAATCGCTACATTTCTTGGTGCGGTTTTTGGCGTATTGCTGATGTTAGCTAGAAAATATCAGAAGAGAAATCCTATTCCATTTGGTCCTTTCATTGGTGCAGGTGCGATAATCTCTTTCTTCTACGGAAATAATATAATTTCTTGGTATTTTAACTTGTTTATGTAATGGAGAGTGAAGTGAATGAGTCCACATATATTTTATAGACAACACCGGTTATTTCTAATGTTTACGGACCATTACGTTCGCTTTATTGTCACAGGGAAAAATAATATTATCCTTAAATTTGGACAAAAGTGTTTGCCTAATGGAGTTCTTCAAGATGGACAAATTGAGGATATTCTAACATTAAGTACATTACTAGAGCATTTTCTTCACGAAAACAAAATAAGACGACTACCGACTTATTTATGCTTACCAGATGGACATACGATAGCAAGAAAGATTCTCGTTCCAAAAGAAGTGCCTTCTGATGAATTGAAGGGCTATCTTTATATGTCTGTTGGAGAGAGCCTGCATCTACCATTTGAAGACCCAATCATGGAAGCAATAGAATTAAATGAGGAAATAGACCGTAGGGACGTACTAATGATATCTTCTCGTGAATCAGTTGTTCAACAGTATGTGAATTTGTTGAAAAAAATTAAATTAAAACCGGCTGTAATGGATTTATCCTTTCTATCTTTATATCGTTTATATTATCATTTGGATCTTGCCGGTCAGGATGAACATCTTTTAGTGGTGCAAATTCAATTATCCTATTTCCAATTATCGATTTTTCACCAGAATAAACCGCTGTATGTTCATCATGTTCATTTTAATGATAAATTAGATTTAGAGTTTCAAAGGACAAGATACACATATGAAAATTGGACAGTGCAAGAGAATCCGCAACATATTGAAGGACAATTGCAACAAATAGAACAGGAAGTAGAGCGAATTCGTAATTTTTATCAGTTTAATTTAACAAATGGACAGCATGAAATTAATGCAATATTAATAGCCGGAGAACATCCCTATAATAACTATTTTGCTGAGCGTATAAAAGAAAATAGTAGTATCAAGGTTCAATCTCTTACAGATTCACTATTTCAAACAAGAAAGAATATTAATGTACCTCCAGTTTTTTCAGAAAGTATCGGTTTAACTTTAAAGTAGGTGTATATGCATGCTAGTAGATATTAATCTTATTGAAAAAAAGCACCGCCCAAAGTTGTATTGGATTATTGTAACGGGTTTGTTAATTTTTTTGGTTATCGCCTTTTCCGCTTGTTATTCGTACTATATGTCACTCAAACAGCAAGAAGTTGGGTTAAATAGACAATTAATTTATGAAAGACAACTAAATAAAATTCAACAAAATGGTACTAAAGATAAGGACCAGCTGGCCGTTCAAAATTTAAAAAAAGAAATACAATGGGCTAAAGATTACCCGATTTCTACCGTCAAAATGTTAAAAAATATAATAGAGCTATTGCCTACAAGAGGATTTATCACCAATTTTTCATTACAGGACGATCGTTCCGTTCATTTAATTGTGCAATTCGATACTAGCAGTGATTCTGCCTATTTTCTGAAATACTTAAATGAAGCAAAATTTGTTCAAAATGCAGAAATTGAAAATATTACCACTTCTAATCTCGATACTTCTAGTACAAATACATTACCTAGATATTTTGCAAAATATACGATAAAACTTAACGAAAACTATTTGAAAAATAAGGATGGAAAGGAAGAATAGAAAATGGTTGCAAAAAAACTTAAAGTATATTTAACTATCGCCATCTTTCTATTGATCTTTAGTTTTTCAACTTTATTTTTTATACAAAAAGTCATTCCTGCCAAGAAAAACATTCAAGTACTAAAACATGAATTACAGGGAGAGAAAGTAAAGCCTATTATAAAAAAGAAAGCTGCAAATACAATGCAATTAGAAGCCACTAACCTGCAAAAACGGCTTCCCGTTGTATTGAATATGGACAGTTTTATATTGGACCTTGGAAAAGCGGAAGTTACCTCTGGGAGTACAATTAAAAATATTGATTTTGGAGATGACCAAACACAGGGAGAATCAAATACTGATCCATCGCAAGTATTGCCAAATAACAGTCAAAATGCAGATCAAAAAGACAATCAAAAGATTTCTACCAACACATTGCCTGATACAGTAAAAAAAGTATCTATTCAAATAATGTTAGATACACCAACTTTTTTTCATCTATATCGCTTTCTTGAACAAATAGAATCCTTTCAAAGGATAACAAGTGTAGATACTATTGAATTTCAAGGACCGGAAGAAACGAACTCGTCACAGAATATTACAACACCTATCCAATGCACTGTATCAGTTTCCATTTTCTATGATCCAACATTGGAATCAGAATTAAAATCAGCACTGCCTAAGCTTGAAACGCCAGATCCTAGTAAAAAAGAGGATCCATTCTTTTCTCCTCCCGAGCAAGAGGAATCAAATAATGGTAAATAAAAATTTTGGCGAAAACCTTCTGGAACAAGACGACAAAAGTCTTGGTCTTTTTTATTTCGCATATGTTAGCATTGAACAAATATGTGTGCGGGAGGGACAAATATGGACAAGCAACCAACAAATAGAATAAAAATTAAAATCAATGGTGATGAACGTCCGCTTAAAGAGGAGGTTGCTATACATAAATGGAACTCTAATGAAATAGAAGCGGCTGCAACCACAGAAGAAATTGTAGAGGAAGATCAATTTGATTGGGTCTTACCTGAAATCGAGGATAATCCCGTTCCGGAATTTAAGAAGATATATTATGAACCCTCATTGGAAAACGCTACACCGAGTATTTCACACCGGAAAAATTCTTCTTCCCATCTTCTAACGATTTTCATTTCAGCAGTGACTGCGATTTCAATCGGGGTACTATTTGGTTTTATTATGTTAAAGGTGATTGCTTACCAGACGAATGGTGTATCGCAGAAATCGCTAGGAAATAATTCGGACTCTGTTCCAGCAGGTGCTAATTCTCAGCAGAAAAATTCAGTTACTCTGCCAGCCTTATCGACCTCTATCATTCAAGGTGGTGCTTTTGATGATGCAGATCCAACAGTACCAGCAAATGAAATTAAAGACAAAGGATTGCCTGCTACTATCATCACACTTGCTGGCAAACAATATATTTTTATTGGGGTTTCGGATAATCTAGAGTCAGCTAAACAATTAGCTGCGGAGCAAAAAAAGCAGAATGTCGAAGTTTATGCGAAACAATTAACATTTCAAGAAAAAAAAATAACGGTATCTTCAAATGATGAAAAAACATTTGTCGAACAAACAGGATCTCTATTTCAAATAATGGCTGGGGTTACAGCTAATTCATATATAACAGGTTCATTAGATGCGAACGAATTAGCGAAAATAGAACAACAATACAAACAATTGCAAGAGCTGAAAGATTTGCAAAATAAAGCCATCAAAAATTTATTTAGCGTACAGTCGGAATGTTACCAACATTTATTAAGTTATCAAAAGAATAATGATAGTAAGGAAATAATAAGTGCGGAACAAGCTTTATTAAATTATTTAAAACAATATAATGAAATGTGAGAGGGAGAGGGTAGTATAAAATCTATCCTCTTTTTTTATGGAATCTTGGATTGTTAACACCATGTTTTTTTGATAGGATAAAAATGGATGTATCTCTAAAAATTAATATAAGGAAGGGAAAACTGTCATGCCAAAACTAATTCTAGCTTCGCAATCACCTCGTAGAAGAGAACTCCTCCAAAAGCTGCAAATCCCCTTTGAATCAATTGCCAGTAATGCAGATGAACAACTTTCTGAAAACATATCACCAGAAGAAGCTGTGATTGAACTCGCTGTCCGAAAAGCTCAGGTAATCGCAAATCAATATCAGGATGAGATAGTGATTGGAGCGGATACTATCGTTATGCTTAATGAAAGTATTCTCGGAAAACCAAAAAATGAAAAAATGGCTAAAAATATGCTAGAAAGTTTATCTGGAAACAAACACTCTGTTTATACTGGAGTAGCTATCCTCAATCAAGGATCCATTCATACATTTTATGAAAAAACGGATGTAACGTTTTGGGAGCTAACGGAAAAGGAAATTGATCAATATTTGGATAGTGGTGAACCATTTGACAAAGCTGGTGCATATGGAATTCAAGGCCTAGGTGCCCTTTTTGTCAAAAAAATTAGTGGGGATTATTTTAATGTTGTCGGATTACCGATTTCCAGATTAAATCGTTTTCTTAAAAAAAATTATTTTTTTTGAAACCAAACTCTTTAAACGTTCGTCTAAAAGGGGGGAAATAATCGCTTGGAGAAATTAATGATAAGAGATTTTCCACAGGATGAGAAACCACGTGAGCGCTTAATACAAAATGGGGCAAGCAGCCTCTCAAATCAAGAATTGCTTGCCATTTTACTGCGAACTGGTACAAAACAAGAGTCTGTAGTGCAAATGTCAAATCGTGTATTAAAAAAATTTGAGGGATTAAGTCTTTTAAAGGACGCATCTCTAGAAGAAATCATGAACATTAAAGGCATTGGGCTAGCAAAGGCTGTGCAGATTTTGGCTGCTTTTGAGTTAGGGAGACGCATCGCGAATCTATCATACGATGATCGTTATGTTATAAGAAGTCCTGAAGACGGAGCAAATTTTGTGATGAATGATATGCGATTTTTGTCACAGGAGCATTTTGTTTGCCTCTATCTGAATACCAAAAATCAAGTCCTGCACCGACAAACGGTTTTTATCGGGAGTTTAAATGCCTCCATCGTCCATCCACGCGAAATTTTCAAAGAAGCATTTCGGCGTTCAGCTGCATCCATAATTTGTATCCATAATCATCCATCTGGAGACCCAGCTCCTTCAAGGGAAGATATAGAAGTGACGAAAAGACTTGTAGAATGTGGGAAAATAATCGGAATCGATGTTTTGGACCATATAATCATTGGTGATAAAAAATATGTTAGTCTAAAAGAAAAAGGTTATTTGTAGCATATTGTTTTTAGCCAAAAAACTACAATCTTAATAGGGATTTTCAAGAAGAATGAAAAGCAACAATTTATATGAAACAAGCTTAGTAGCACTATGAAAATTTTTGTCGATACGCTATAATATTGTTTATGGTTTTTGGCGAAAACTCATCTTTGTAAATTATTTTGAGATAAAATACGCAAGCTAAAGAGGAGACCCAGTGCTTTTTTAATACAAATGACTTTGATTTTTCCTAAGGCTCTTTTCATAAAATTTGTTGCTTCTGTAAATGCAAATCTTATACATCTTCTTATTCCTGGTTGAAAAATGAATAACCTATTAGGAAAAGATGCCTCGAAACTATAGCTGGATTAGGATTGAAAACAATTTACGATAAGCAACAATGAAAAAGAAAGAGCCATCCTTAAGAAGTATTTTAAGTTTAGAAAGGGAGATACATCCATGTTTGGTAGTAGAGATCTTGGCATTGATTTAGGAACAGCGAATACATTAGTGTTTATTAAAGGGAAAGGTATCGTAGTTCGCGAACCTTCTGTTGTTGCAATAGAAACGGACACAAAACATATTAGAGCGGTTGGTAATGATGCAAAAAATATGATTGGTCGTACGCCTGGAAATATTGTTGCATTAAGACCTATGAAGGACGGAGTTATTGCCGATTATGAAACAACGGCAACCATGATGAAGTATTATATTAGACAAGCTTCCAAAAAAGGCGCTTTTTCACGTAAGCCTTATGTCATGATATGTGTTCCATCAGGTATAACTGCTGTGGAGGAAAGAGCAGTTATTGATGCTACAAGGCAAGCTGGTGCAAGAGATGCCTATACAATTGAAGAACCATTTGCAGCGGCAATCGGTGCAAATTTACCTGTGTGGGAACCAACAGGTAGTATGGTAGTAGATATTGGCGGAGGTACTACGGAGGTAGCGATTATTTCATTAGGCGGTATCGTAACAAGCCAATCAATCCGTATTGCCGGAGATGAAATGGACGATTCTATTATCAGTTATATTAGAAAAACATATAATCTTCTAATCGGAGATAGAACTGCGGAAACGATAAAGATGGAAATTGGTTCTGCAGGGGATGCTGAAGGTATTGAACCAATGGATATTCGTGGACGAGATCTGCTTACAGGTCTTCCGAAAACAATCGAAATTACAGGACAGGAAATCGCAACAGCACTTCATGACACAGTGTTTGCAATTGTTGATGCGGTAAAGAGTACACTTGAACAAACACCTCCTGAACTTGCGGCGGATATTATGGACCGCGGTATCGTATTAACTGGTGGTGGTGCCCTACTTCGGAATCTTGATAAAGTGATTAGTCAAGAAACAAGTATGCCGGTTATAATCGCAGAGAATCCACTTGATTGTGTAGCCATCGGTACCGGAAATGCTCTAGAGCATATCAATTTATTTAAAAGCAAAGCGAAAGATTCACGCTGAGTTACTTGTTGATTAGAATATTTTAATATTAACTCCGTAGATAACTTTTATTAAATTTTTTACGTCCAGCTTCAGCGCCTATCGGCTAGCGGATTTCTACGTCTCCTCCCTACGATAAGTCAACATCAGGTGAAATTGGTAGTTCAAATTTCAATAGCTCGTGAACTACCTCGCTGTGTTTCCTTTATCTCAGTCGAAGACTACTCAGGTGAAATTACACTTCAAATTTCACTCATCCGTACGCCGATGTTCAAGGCGCTTACGCATTTTGGATCGGCCGATATGACATAAAAGTCTACCGGCCAATTTTTTTCTTTATTATTTATATCGAAAAATTGTATGTTATAATTGACTAGTGAAAAATATCGAAAGTTACAATTCAGGATTACTTTTAATGAGGTGTACACAGCATGCCACAATTTTTTCTCAATAAACGACTGATTATCTTGCTCATCAGTATCATTTTACTAGTGGCATTGATAGGATATTCTCTTCGTGAACGTGGTCATCTTTCTAAGCCTGAACAGTTTTTAACAGATGTAGTTGGTTTTGGAGAAACAATCATTGCAGTCCCTGCAAATAGTGTGAAAGATTTCTTTGGAAGTATTTATGATATTCAAAATACATATACTGAGAATAAGAAGTTAAAAGCACGGATTGAACAATTATCACAGCTTAGTTCAGAAGTTAGTATTTTAAAAGATGACAATGACAAACTAAGAAAAATACTAAATAAAAAAGATGATTTAAGTGCCTATACAATTACACAAGCTTCTGTAATTGCCCGAGATCCTGATGGGTGGTATGAGCAAATTAAAATTAACAAAGGAAAAACAAGCGGTATTAAAGAGAATATGGCTGTCATTACTTCAGAAGGATTTGTTGGTAAAGTTAAAAGTGTATCAGCTTTATATTCTACTGTAGAACTGCTAAGTTCTGTAAACCCCAAAAATAGAATTTCTGCAAAATTATTGGGTGATAATAATAAGAACATTTATGGTACGGTTGAAGGGTACGATCAAACCGAAAGAGTATTACTCTTAAAAGGGATACCATATGACGTTAAAGTGAAAAAGGGTGCAAGTGTTTATACATCTGGATTAGCAGATATTTTTCCAGAAGGGCTCCCAATCGGTACAGTTGAAAAACTAGTCCCAGATGAAAACGGATTAACTCAGACTGCTTATCTTAAGCCTTCAGCTGATTTTTACGATATTGAACATGTCATGATTGTGAAAAGTTCAATAAACAAAGATGGCTTGGCTGATTTTAATGGGGGGGGACAATAATGAAACGTATTGTTCTTCCTCTTATTTTAAGTCTATGCTTTATCTTTGAAAGCTTGTTCGTTGAATTTTTTCCAAACGGATTATTTGGGGTAAATAAAATCTTTGTACCTCATTTTATTTTGGTTGTACTTATTATGATGGGGATATATTATGTACGTAATCGCACCATCATTTATGCTTTTGTTTTTGGGCTATTATTCGATGCTTTTTATACGGGAATACTAGGTGTATACTTATTTGTCTTTCCACTAGTCGTATATATAACCACATCACTCATGAAAGTTTTGCAAGCTAATTTATTTGTTTCCGCAATTGTCACAATGTTGAACATAACTATTGCCGAATTTATTGTATATGGTTTAAATATTTTGATTTTAAAAACAACGATGTCTGCAATAGATTTTCTTAATTTACGCATAGTTCCTACATTAATTCTAAATTTAGTATTTTATTTCATCATTTTCTACCCATTGCGAAAATGGCTTTTACGAGCTAGGAAAGAAGTATTAGATGAATAGAAAAGCGGAAGTGCCTTGCTCATCCGCTAGCCAATAGGCATTGGAGCTAGACAAAAATATTCAGTAAAAATTTAATTAGATTTTTTTCTAAAAGAGGAATTGCGTAACTATTTGTCGAATTTATAAGCCACTGAGGTGAGCAATTTGCGATGAAGAAAACACATAATGTTATGATTAAAGGTACGAAAGATGGTTTAATTCTCCAATTGAATGATCAATGTTCCTATTTGGACTTGAAGAAAGAATTAGAAGACAAGCTTATAATTCATCATGTTGAAGACGAGGAAGGTCCACTTATTTCTGTTAGGATTCAATTAGGAAATCGGTACTTAACTCCTGAACAGGAAGAGGAACTGAAGGAACTCGTTAGAAATAAACGGAATTTAGTTGTTGGCGACATTACAAGTAATGTAATGACAAAAGCAGAAGTGCAGAAGATCCGAGAGGACAATGATATTATATCTGTTACATCGATTGTAAGATCCGGACAAATACTGCAGGTTCCTGGTGATTTATTACTCGTTGGAGATGTAAATCCTGGTGGAACTGTTTTAGCAGGTGGTAATATATTTATTTTAGGCGCTTTAAGAGGTATTGCCCACGCCGGGTTTGATGGTATGAAAGAAGCGGTTATAGCAGCAAGCGTTATGGTTCCATCACAATTAAGAATCGCTGATTGCTTGAATAGAGCCCCTGACCATTATGAAAAGAAAGACCAGCATGAAATGGAATGTGCGTACATAGATAATACAAATCAAATTGTCATAGACAGACTGCAAGTATTAAAGCGTCTTAGACCAAATATTAATAGATTTAAAGGGGGATACTAATCATGGGTGAGGCGATTGTTATAACTTCTGGAAAAGGAGGAGTTGGTAAAACGACCACATCAGCGAACCTAGGTACCGCTCTTGCATTGCAAGGGAAAAAAGTTTGTCTAATAGATACGGATATTGGACTAAGAAACCTAGATGTTGTATTAGGTCTTGAAAATCGTATCATATATGATTTAGTAGACGTTGTAGAGGGACGATGCAAAATTCATCAAGCTATCGTAAAAGATAAAAGGTTTGATGATAAGCTATTTCTTCTTCCGGCTGCACAAACTAGTGACAAAACTTCAGTTATGCCAGAACAAATGAAGGATTTAGTAGGTGAATTGAAGCAGGAGTATGACTATATCATTATTGACTGCCCTGCCGGTATTGAACAAGGCTACAAAAATGCAGTAGCTGGCGCAGAAAAGGCGATAGTTGTTACAACACCAGAAATTTCAGCTGTACGTGATGCAGATAGAATTATTGGATTACTAGAAAAAGAGGAACATATTGATCCTCCGAAATTAATCATTAATAGAATTCGAAATCATATGATGTCAAATGGTGATATGTTAGATATTGATGAAATAACTACCCATTTATCGATTGATTTAATTGGGATTGTATTGGACGACGACGAGGTGATTCGTTCATCGAATCAAGGTGAACCTATCGTCTTAAATCCTAATAGTAAAGCTTCCATTGCTTACCGGAATATTGCTAGAAGAATTCTGGGTGAATCGGTTCCACTTCAAGCGATTGGAGATAACAAGTCAGGTGTGTTTTCAAAAATAAAAAAGCTGTTCGGTGTAAAGTAACAGTATATGCATGGAAATTGACATTTTGTCAGTTTCTTTTTTTTTGTCAATTTTACAAACGTCTACGTCTAGAAATCTAGTGCCTATCGGCTATAGGATTTCTACTCCTCCTAGTATTTCTGGTAAGGTCATCTGCTTATGAGCTGCCTCACTGTGTTTACTTTATCTCGGCTGTAACTACAAATGTGATATTCGTAATGCTAATGCCATTCTGTGAAATTACACTTCAAATTTCACACATTCGTACCCTAGATGCAGCGCTTCCACTTTTGTTTTTTGTCATATCAAAGATGGACAACTCATACATTAGTACAAAAGGAATAAAGGAGTAGGGTGATTGTGGGAAATCGTGCGGATGATATAAGGAAACAAATTGAGAAACGCAAACAGTTAAAAGCGAAGCCACCGAAAAAAGAAGCAGGTCCATTACCCTTGAATCAGAATGTATGGGAAGAGCAAGGGGAAATGACGATATTTGAAACAGATCCCCCACCAGAAAAGGTTCATCCTCTCTGGAATAAAGAAATGTTCTTATTTAAAATCCTAGCGTCTGCACTTCTAGTACTAGCAGTAGCGATAATATTTAAATCGCAAGCAGCAGTTTTTCAAGATGCTAGAAATGTAGTGAAGCAAGTGATGGGGAAAGAATTTCAATTTACAGCTGTATCCGATTGGTATGAGAAAAAGTTCGGTAAACCATTAGCATTTTTGCCTATCCAAACGAAAGAAAAACCAAATAATAGTGCAAAACAAGAATATGATCTTGCTGCATCAGGTAAGGTGCTAACTAATTTTTCATCGGATGGGCGTGGTGTTATGATAGAAACGAAAAATAATGAAACTGTTAAATCAATGGATAGTGGAACGATTGTATGGGCTGGTAAAAAAGATGATATAGGAAATACGGTAATCATTCAGCATTCGGACAAGTCAGAGTCTTGGTATGGAAATTTAAAGGCTATTAATGTAAACCTATATCAACAAGTCGCTGCCGGGACGAAATTAGGAACAGTATCTAGCAAAGATGATGGTACGAAGGGTGAGTTTTATTTCGCTTTAAAAAAAGGTGAAACATTTATTGATCCAATACAGGTGATAAAATTTGAATAATTTACTTGGCATCATTCGAAAAATTCATATTCATCCACTATTTTGGATTGTGATGGGGGTAGCAGTAATGACAGCAAGATTTTATGAACTGCTAACCCTATTATTTATTCTTTTCATCCATGAAATGGGTCATGGGGTGATGGCTCATTTTTTTTCTTGGAGAATAAAAAAAATTTCCATCCTTCCTTTTGGAGGAGTAGCCGAAATGGATGAGCATGGAAATCGTCCGTTGAAAGAAGAATTTTTGGTAATTGCAGCTGGACCACTACAGCATGTTTGGCTCTCTGTGTTAATTTTTGTATTATGGAATCAGGAAGTGGTATCTAGTCTTTATTTTCATATGTTTATGGAATTTAATTTAATGATTCTATTATTTAATCTTTTGCCAATTTGGCCACTAGATGGTGGAAAGCTATTGCACCTTACCATTTCAAGATATATTCCTTATTTACAATCATTTCGTATAAGTATTATCAGCTCCTTTATATTTTTAATTATTTTTCATTTCATTTCTCTTTTTATTGCTCCATTCAATTTAAATATTTGGATTGTTGTTAGCTATCTTTATATATCACTTTGGTTGGAATGGAAACAATTGCGCTTTGTATTTATAAGATTCCTTCTGGAAAGATATTACGGAAAAAAGAATGGGATTAAAGGTCTCAAACCTATTATTGTTGATAGTAATACTTATTTGTATGAAGTTTTGGTACAATTTCAGCGTGGCAGTAAGCATCCCTTAGTTGTAACTAATGATGGCAGAGAATTTGGCAAATTAGATGAAAACGAGCTTCTTCATGCTTATTTTGCAGAAAAACAGGTTACTGCAAGGATTAAGGATATCATGTATATTTATTGACAGAAGCTAATGGTGTATAATGTTTAGAATCAGTTATCATACGGAGATAAATTAATTTTACAATAGTTAAAAGCAGGTGCTATGGATTGAATGAGATTGTTATTGATTGCAAATCAAGAGAGAAGCGTTTTGCAGTTATGGAAAATAAAAAGGTGTCAAAAATCAGTATCCAGCAATCGACGGATCAATCAAAGGTTGGTAATATCTACCTTGGAAAGGTAGTCGATGTAAAAGTCGGAATAAATGCCGCTTTTATTGATATTGGTGAAGGGAAAAATGGATATCTACATAGAGATCAGCTTCCGATGTATGTACAATGCACGGATATAAATAAAGAAAAATTATCGCTATCAACATTTATCCAAGAAGGTAAAAAAATAATTGTACAAGTAAAAAAAGATGAAACAGATAAAAAAGGTCCACTTTTAACAGCAATTATAGAGCTTTCCGGACAAAACATGATATATATACCTGAGGGAGATTACATTGCGGTATCAAAAAAAGTAGATCAAGCAACGCGGGAAAAATGGCAAACAATTGCTCATAAGAACAAAAAAGAAAATGAAGGTTTTATTATCCGAACGGAGGCAGCAAAAGGCAGCGAATCGGAATGGGTTCAAGAGTTACAGTTCCTTCGAGATCATTATCTAGAGATTGTTAACCACTCAAAAAATATGAAGCATCCATCAATTATATGGGAAAAGCCTATCTTCTTTGAAGAAGTTATAAATGAATTAGTGAGGCTTAAAAAGGGTACTGTGGTAGCGGATGAACCCGGAATCATTAAAGCCTTACAAGAAAAAACAAAGAGTATATTTGGATTGAACTGGGAGTATGTTTTTAATCAGCGTAACCAAAATATATTTTCAACCTTTCATCTCGAAGAAGAAATAGAAAATGCATTAAAGAAAGTCGTTTGGTTGAACAATGGATCTTACATTGTTATCGAGGAGACAGAGGCTTTAGTCATTATTGATGTGAATACCGGAAAATATACCGGTCATCAAAACCTCCAAGATACAGTATTAAAAACTAATATACTAGCAGCAAAAGAAATTGGTAGGCAGCTTTCTCTTAGAAATTATGGTGGGATTATTTTAGTTGATTTTATTGATATGAAGCACAAGGATGATCAGCAAAAAGTAATCGATGCACTACAAGGAGAGTTGAAAAAGGATCCTAGATATACACGAATTGTTGGTTTCACGGATTTAGGAATATTGCAGATCACAAGAAAAAAAACGAATAAATCGTTACCAGAAACCATTATGACTACTTGTCCGATCTGTAATGGTAAAGGAAAAATTCATAGTGCCGAAACAATGGCTTTTCGTTTAGAACGGGAATTATGGGAAAAGCCTTTTCAAGATCATGAGGCAGTGCTTATTGAGATCACCGAAGAGCTGAAAAAAATTTTTTGTGGAATGAAAAATATTCATTTAGATCGATTAGAGCAAGCCCTTCATATTAAAATAAACTTTAACATTATAGAAAATCCGACCCCTGTTTATTATATTCGTCAATTTGGAACGGAAGAAGAAATTCTTGCAGGTAGATCAAGCTATTGACACGAATCTATCGATATGTTAGGATTTTAATGTTATGTTTGTAGCACCCGTGCTACAACCGCACGATTCAGGTCTTAAGATTTTGCTTAAAGTTTGCAAAGCGCCTGCAATTGGCGAGTCTGAGTTTATTAAGGAGGTGCAGGTATGTACGCAATTATTGAAACTGGTGGAAAACAAATCAAAGTTGAAGAAGGTCAAGCTATTTACATCGAAAAATTAGCTGCTTCTGAAGGTGATTCAGTTACATTTGACAAAGTTCTTTTCGTAGGTGGCGAAACTGTAAAAGTTGGAAGTCCACTTGTTGCTGGCGCTACTGTTACAGCTAAAGTTGAAAAGCAAGGACGTCAAAAGAAACTAGTAGTTTTCAAATACAAGTCTAAGAAAAACTATCATAAAAAGCAAGGTCACCGTCAACCATATACAAAAGTTGTCATTGAAAAAATCAATGCATAAGGGTGACGAACATGATTCATGTTCAAATTAAGCAAAAATCAGATGGAACCATTTCATCCTTCAAGATGACTGGCCATGCCGATTTTGCTGTAAAAGGTCAAGATATTGTTTGTGCAGGTGCATCAGCAATATCATTTGGCTCCATTAATGCGATTATGGAATTAACTGGGGTTAAACCTGAGATTAACCAATCTGAAGGTGGCTACCTGGAATGTAAATTTCCTGATTCCTTACCTAGTGATTCGGCTGAAAAAGTTCAGTTGCTAATGCAAGGGATGATCGTATCGTTACAAACCATTGAACAAGACTATGGGAAATATATTAAAATAACCTTCGGGTAGGAGGTGGAACAAATGCTAAGATTAGATCTTCAATTTTTCGCTTCTAAAAAGGGAGTAGGTTCTACAAAGAACGGTCGTGACTCTATCTCAAAGCGCCTTGGCGCAAAGCGTGCTGATGGTCAATTTGTAACTGGTGGATCCATTTTATATCGTCAACGCGGTACAAAAATCTATCCAGGTGAAAACGTTGGCCGTGGTGGAGACGATACACTTTTTGCTAAAGTTGACGGTGTAGTACGTTTCGAACGTATGGGCCGTGACAAGAAAAAAGTGAGCGTATATCCAGTTGCTCAAGAAGCATAAGAAAATGCTTAGAAACCCTAATCGCTAAGTCGATTAGGGTTTTTTATTAGAATAATAACAGGAAATCACTGCTAGTACTGTATTTTCTCGGTCTCACATCTCATATCTCACCTCTCTCCTCTAGAATATGCAGAAATTCTCCATTTTTGGTATACTTGCAAGAAGAAATGATATGAAATGTAGTAAGGAGCACTGAAAATGAATAATTGGACGGTTGTTGAAGTGCTACGCCATGCACGTCATGATTGGATGAATAAATTACAATTAATAAAAGGAAATCTTGCGTTAAATAAAATTGAACAAGTAGAACGATTGTTGGATGAAATGGTAATGGATGCTCGCAGGGAAACGCGACTTTCAAATCTAAACCTTCCAAAATTTGCAGAAATATTAATGACTTTTAATTGGGAAAAACATCCCTTTCAAATTGAATATGAATTAATCGATGATTCAAGTTCATGGTCAGTGGATGACGAAAAACTTTCAAAATGGATTCTATCTTTTTTTGAAACGATTGAAAATAGTGTTGAACCATATTATGATAATCATTTATCCCTTTCCTTTGAAATATCTGATCAAAATGTACGATTCTATTTTGATTTTAGCGGAACAATAAAAGATATACATAAAATAAACAATTGGTTGTCTGAACAAAAAACACTATTAACAGACGTTTCCGTAAAAGAAATAGACGAACGGAAATTTATTGGAGAATTTTTAGTATAACCTGCATGAATGATCGCGTGTGATAAATACTTAATAATAGAATAAAGGTGGTGCATCTATGTTTGTCGATCAGGTCAAGATTTATGTAAAAGGTGGAGACGGCGGTAATGGAATGGTTGCCTTCCGTCGTGAAAAATACGTTCCAAAAGGAGGACCTGCCGGAGGTGACGGTGGCCGAGGTGCTAATGTTATTTTTCAGGTTGAAGAAGGACTAAGAACGTTAATTGATTTCCGCTATCAGCGTCATTTTAAAGCGAAACGTGGGGATCATGGTATGTCGAAAGGGCAACATGGTCGTGGAGCTGAAGACATGATTGTAAAGGTTCCTCCTGGCACAGTAGTGATGGATGACGACACAAAAGAAATAATCGCAGACTTAACAGAGCATGGACAGCAAGTGATTGTGGCTAAGGGTGGTCGTGGTGGCCGAGGCAATACACGATTCGCTACACCTGCAAATCCTGCCCCGGAAATAGCGGAAAACGGCGAGCCAGGTCAGGAAAGATATATTGTTTTGGAATTAAAAGTACTTGCAGATGTTGGCTTAGTAGGTTTTCCAAGTGTCGGGAAATCAACCTTATTATCGGTTGTTTCGGCAGCGAAGCCAAAGATAGCAGAGTACCATTTTACAACGATTGTACCGAATCTTGGTATGGTTGAAACGGAAGATAGTAGAAGCTTTGTAATGGCAGACTTACCGGGTCTCATTGAAGGGGCGCATGAAGGGGTAGGTCTTGGACATCAATTTTTAAGACATATTGAAAGAACAAGAGTTATCGTTCATGTTATAGATATGTCCGGTATGGAAGGAAGAGACCCATATCAAGATTACCTTACGATAAATGAAGAACTGACGGAATATAACTTAAGATTAACGGAAAGGCCGCAAATAATTGTGGCAAATAAAATGGATATTCCGGAAGCGGAAGATAATTTAAAGCAATTTAAGAGCCAGCTCCAAGAGGATTATCCGATATTTCCAATTTCAGCTGTTACTAGACGTGGTCTAAGAGAGTTGTTATTTGCCATTGCTGACTTATTGGAAGATACACCTGAGTTCCCGCTTCATGAAATACAAGATGAAGAAGAAATAGGTATTCATCGAGTTGTATATAAACATGAAAAGCAGGAAGATCAATTTATCATTACAAGGGACCCTGATGGAGGATTTGTCGTGTCAGGAGAAAAATTAGAGAAGCTCTTTAAAATGACGAATTTTAATCATGATGAATCTGTTCGCCGTTTTGCAAGACAAATGAGATCGATGGGTATAGACGATGCATTAAGAGAACGCGGAGCGGGAAATGGGGATATCGTACGGATTCTTGATTATGAATTTGAATTTGTTGAATAGAAAATTATTCTTTTAATTAGGAGTGAATTATTTAAATTAATTTGCTCCTGATTTTCATTCTTCTTCAGGGGGAACTTGTAATGGAGAAAAAAGAGGATCTGCAATTTTATTTAGTTCGAGAAGATGTATTGTCAGAAGCAATGAAAAAAACATTAGAAGTAAAAGAATTACTTGAGCGTGGCAAAGTAACATCAGTAGGAAAAGCTGTTCAAGAAGCCGGTTTGAGCAGAAGTGCTTTCTATAAATACAAAGATAGCGTATTTCCATTTCATACGATTGTAAAAGAAAAGATAATATCATTGTTTCTATATTTAGAAGATCGTAAAGGTACACTTTCTGAGTTATTAAGAGTCATTTCATCTCATTCCTGCAATGTATTAACAATACATCAGACAATCCCGCTTCTAGGAAGAGCAAATGTAACAATTTCATTGAATGTAACAGAAATTTCATCTAGTTTAGATGAGCTATTAACAAAGTTGAGACGCTTAGAATTTGTAGATAAAGTAGAAATTTTGGGCACTGGTGCATAAGTGGATACAGAAGGGAAGAAGTCTGTTAAGTTGCTTTGGAGCCATCAACCTTACTTATTTAGAGAAAATGTTAAAAGAGGGTTCCGAAAATATATCGGTACCCTCATTCATTTTCATTTAATAGAAATCCCGCAGCATTTAAAGCTACTAATGCTTCTTGTATAGTTTGTTCGTCATCGGCAGCAATCGTGTGTAAATGTATACCTTCTGTTAACACTGATAAATACGAAGCCTGGGTGCTTTTAATCTTCTCGATAAATTGTTTAACCTCTTTTCTATTGGATACCATAATGGATGCAGTTAAGTCACCGTATACAGGATGTTCTATCTTTACATCTTTAACAGTAACACCATGATCGACTAGAAGATTGAGCTCGTTTTCCGTTTTTTCGGGACGATGAAAACAGGCAATTATTTTTTCTATTGATGTTTTTACAGTAGGTGGTTCCATATATAAATAACCTTGGCTAGTAGCAATAATAGGTTCGTTTTTTGCTTTTAAAAGCGTAATGTCATTTACAATTACTTGTCTACTAACATTTGCAATACTAGCTAGTTCTCCTCCTGTAATTGGAGATTTTTGTTCTTGAAGTAGTTTTAACAAAAACGCACGTCGATTCTCCCCAAGAAGTTTTTTATCCGCCAATACCCTCTCCTCCGATTCTATACAATATATTTGAATAGTATCACATGTCTACTAGTGAACCAAACAATATAGTAGAGTAATTACTTATTACTTAGTATTTCTTTGTTTCCCACTACATCCAAAGAGAGTTGAATAAAACAATCTGCTAGTTGGATTACATGATGTTCCTCGGTTTCTTTTCCAAATGTTACACGAATGAACTCGTTTGCTTTCGCTTTTTCTATACGCAGCGCTTTCATGGCTAACGAAGGTTCTTGCTGGCCAACCTGACATGCGCTTCCTGTAGATATTGCATACCCTTTTCGATTACATTCTAACATTGCTAATTGTCCTTCCATTCCAAGTATCCGCATTCCGATAATTTGCGGCAATTGCATGTTCTCCACATTTGCTTGAAATATTTCAAATAGATTAGGGACTTCGTTCAATTTGTTTATAAATAATGCCCGTAAATTACTATAAAATTTTTGTTTATTCTGCTCATGAATTTTTTTGGCTGCAAAAAGGAATGCGACAATTCCAGGTACATTTACAGTCCCCCCTCTAAAGCTGTTTTCGTGATGAAAGCCTGGAAAAACAGGGTTGATGTGATGTACTGGATTAATATAAGCAGCACCAACCCCTTTTGGCCCATAAATCTTGTGACTAGAAATGGTCAAGCTGTCAAGATAAGGTGTTAGCTCCTTTAGGTTTGATTTTCCGAAGGATTGTACACAATCACAATGGAAAAGGATATGTTTACCTTGAATAAACTCTGCAATTTCGCGAATCGGTTGAATGGTGCCTATTTCTGAATTAATATGTTGAATGCTAACTAAAATGGTATCGTTTCTGATTGTTTCTTTTAAAACCTCTAAATCTATTATTCCTTCAGATGTAAAAGGAATATAGCTAATTTCAAAGCCATCTATTTTTAAATACTCCATGGCTGCGTGTACAGACGCATGTTCAGCCATGGAAGTTATAATATGTTTCCCTTTACTTGAATGGCTTTTTGCAAGGGAAATAATCGTTAATAAGTTGCTTTCAGTTCCTCCTGAGGTGAAATATATCCCTTTACTTTGAACATTTAACATTTTTGCAAATTCTGACCTGCACTTTTCAAGTATTTGCTGTGCACTTGTTCCAATGTCATGAAGACTGCTTGAATTTCCGTAAATATTCTTCGAAGCTTCTGCATATACCCGGATAGCTTCGTCATCCATCGGTGTTGTTGCTGCATAATCAAAATAAAACATAGCAATCCTCCTAAAAAAATCTCTTGCTTTCAGTCTAATAATATGTAAACATATGTGTCAAGACACCTGTTAAAACAGGAGGATGTATTTTATGGAAAAAATAGATATTATTATTGTTGGAAGTGGAATTGCTGCCATGCAATTAGCACACCATTTATCTAAGGAATTTCATGTGATGATTATCACAAAGTCTTCAAAAATGAATAGTAACTCTTATTTGGCCCAAGGTGGCGTCGCTGCAGCACTTTCCAAAACCGATCACTATATGTCTCATTATCAGGATACATTAGAAGCTGGCTGTCATTTTCATAACAAGAGGGAAGTGTATGAACTTGTAAAATCTGCTCCCGAGCTTATTAACGAACTAGAAAAATCCGGCATAGCATTTGATTTGGATGAAAAAGGTGTGTGGAAATTAGGGAAAGAAGGTGCACATAGTCATAACCGGATCGTTCATAGTGGAGGAGATGCCACAGGAAAATATATAATGGAGTATTTCTTAAAGAATATTCCCACAAATATCGTCATGAAGGAACATGAATATGTGTATGAAATCATGATAGATCATAAGACGAATAGATGTATGGGAGTAAAGACAAAGAATACAAACAATCAAGTTAACCATTATTTTGCTCAGCATGTTGTCTTAGCGGTTGGTGGTGTTGGTGGATTATATCCTTATTCGTCCAATGCATCATCCATCACAGGTGATGGTATTGCGCTCGCATATAATGCTGGAGCGGAAATTTCAGATATGGAATTTATTCAATTCCATCCTACGCTTCTGTATGTAAACGGCATGACGCATGGACTTATTTCCGAAGCTGTTAGAGGTGAAGGAGCAATATTGATAAATGAGGATAATGAAAAAATTATGATTGGGAAACATCCTGCCCTAGATCTTGCCCCAAGACATATTGTGGCTGAGCAAATATATGAGGAATTACAAAAAGGTAAGCGTGTTTTTCTTGATATTACAATGATAGAAAACTTCAAAGAAAAGTTCCCGACCATTACAGCACTATGCGAAAGAAAAGGGATTTCTATTTATGAAGGAAAGATTCCAGTAGCTCCAGGCTGTCACTTTCTAATGGGAGGAATAGCTATTGATTCGGTAGGGAAAACAACTATAGACGGTCTTTTTGCAATAGGTGAAACGGCCTGCAGTGGTGTTCACGGTGCCAATCGCTTAGCAAGTAATTCTTTATTAGAAGGATTACATTTTGGTAGAAAACTAGCTTATTATCTAAACAAAGATACAAGTTCCCAAGCTTTAATAGAGCCTATTGAAAAATGCATCATAAAACAACCTTTATTGGCATTGCCAGCTAAAGATGAGATTCAAACTAGAATGATGGAGTGCGCAGGTATTTTACGTACAAGCGAGAAACTAACAGCATTTCTCCACTGGCTTGAGCAATATGATACAAACAATATTAATCTTGATGCAATTTCGATTAAACAAATCGAAATCATTTTTATGCTTATAACAGCCAAACAAATTGTTGAGTCAGCTCTATTAAGAAAAGAAAGCCGAGGAGGACATATTCGTAAAGACTATCCAAACGAAGTTGAAGGCTGGAGCAACCAACATATAATTCTTTCAAAAAATCGAATTTATATAAGGGGAGATCAAAATGAATATCATCATATTGCGGTCCATGCTTAATAAATTTTATGTGGAGGATATCGGGGACAGGGATTTAACAAGCGAGCTTATTTTTACAAATAATAATAATGGGGAATTATCTTTTATCGCAAAGCAATCAGGTATTTTTTGCGGTGAAACAATTATCCAAGAAGGATATAAAATTTTAGATGAAAAGATTGAAGTACAGTTATTGGTTCATGATGGAGAGCAAATAGAAAAAGGAAAGCTCATTGCGATTGCTAAAGGGGCAGTTCAAAATCTCCTAAAAGGAGAACGTGTCATTTTAAATTTAATTCAAAGAATGAGTGGTATATCTACAAAAACGGCAAATGTCATGAATAGTATCGAAGGAACTAGGACGAAGATATGTGATACAAGAAAAACGATGCCCGGATTAAGAATGCTGGATAAATATGCAGTTAGAATTGGCGGTGGGGTCAACCATCGAAATGGGCTATACGATGCAGTAATGATAAAAGACAATCATATTTCATTCGCCGGATCGATAACAAATGCCATTTCAAAAGTGAAATCTGGCTTAGGTCATACGGTAAAAGTAGAAGTGGAAATCGAAACAAAAGAGCAACTTTTCGAGGCGATTGAAGCAGGTGCCGATATCATTATGTTTGATAATCGAACACCAAAAGAAATTGGCGATTGGATAAAATATGTACCAGATTGGATTGTAACGGAGGCATCTGGAAATATTACTATACAAAATGTGCGCGAATATGCAAATACAGGTATACAATATATTTCTTTAGGAAGCTTAACCCATTCAGTCGAAGCATTTGATATAAGTGCAAAAGTAATAGTGAACAAATAAATATGAGGAGGATCACTGATGTCTATATTAAATTTTCTAGAACAAGAACAAAACTCAAGAATTCCTGATCACTACCTTAAGATGGACAATATGGAAATGGAAGCTCGTGTATGGGAAATTAAAAATCAGTTAGGGAAAGAGCTTTTTTTACCTGTGCACCACTATCAAAAAGATGAAGTTGTACAGTTTGCAGATACAACCGGTGATTCTTTGCAGTTGGCAAAAGTATCGGCAAATAATAAAGAAGCAAAATATATCGTCTTCTGTGGAGTTCATTTCATGGCAGAAACAGCAGATATTTTAACTAGTGATGATCAAAAAGTATTTTTGCCTGATATGAGAGCGGGCTGTTCCATGGCAGATATGGCGGATATATTTCAAACTGAAAGAGCATGGAAAAAACTTAAATCTATCTTTGGTGACACCATTCTTCCCTTAACATATGTAAATTCTACTGCTTCTATCAAAGCATTTGTTGGAAAAAATGGTGGTGCTACAGTAACAAGCTCTAATGCACATTCAATGATAAATTGGGCATTTGGACAAAAGGAAAGAATTCTCTTTTTACCAGACCAGCATTTGGGTAGAAACACTGCGTTCGATATCGGGGTTCCTCTAGAGAAAATGGCAGTTTGGGATCCGATTCAGGATGAATTAGTATACGAAGGAAATTTCGATGAAATTAAAGTGATTTTATGGAAAGGTCATTGCTCTGTACATGAGAAATTTACAGTACAAAATATCCAAGATGTTCGAAAGAATTATCCAAATATGAAGGTAATTGTCCATCCAGAATGTAGCAGAGAAGTAGTTGCTGAATCAGATTTAAATGGTTCCACTAAATATATTATCGACACTATTTCTCAAGCAGAGCCAGGATCGGAGTGGGCTATAGGGACAGAAATGAATCTTGTAAAGCGGTTGATCAACACTCATAAAGATAAGCATATCATTTCCTTGAACCCTCATATGTGTCCATGCTTAACAATGAACAGGATTGATTTGCCGCACTTGCTTTGGAGTTTAGAAAGTATAATAAATGCTGAACCAATTAACCAGATTAAGGTTGATGAAGAAACTTCTACACTTGCTAACTTAGCATTAGAGCGTATGTTAAGAGGATAAAATTTTGGTAAATATAAACTAACTACTCATAGTAAATGTATGTGCCTTCTCTTTATGGGAAGGCTGTTTTCGTATTAATTGTTATAATCCAAAAGCCGATTTTAACTTGTTTCTTTTCTATCATTGATTAATCTTCTAATAAAATATAGTTTCCGGCATCTTTTCTTAATAGGATAATCCATCAAATACCGAATGAAAAATTTATGAGGTATATGGTTATATAACCATAAATGATCAAGAAAAGAGCCTTTTGGGAAGGCATAATTTCATGGAATTCAACATAAATTTTTGTGTAGATTATTAGCATTTTACCTATTTTCACATACGATATATGGACTTATGCCTGAGGAGGGGAAATGAGTGAAGATCCATATAGTACAAAAAGGCGACACTCTTTGGAAAATTGCCAAAAAATATGGCGTAGATTTTGAAGAGTTAAAGAAATTGAATTCTCAACTTTCCAATCCGGATATGATTATGCCGGGGATGAAAGTAAAAGTACCAACATCAGGAGGATCGGTAGTAAAACATGTAGGGAATCCAGGATATGTGAAAAAAGAAATTCCACATGCTGTTCATCCATTTGCACAACAGCAAGCTCCAACACTGCCGGTTCAAAAAGAAATCATCAAGGAAGTGCCAAAAAAAGAAACGATCGTGCATAAAGAAATATACACTCCAAAAATGCCTCAACCAGTCGTTCCTGAAATCGATATAAATAATTACTATATGACAAATATGGCGCAAATCCAAACTCAGCAAGCTACACAGCAACCTCCACCACAGCCAGTAATAGAGAATGTTGAATATCAACCAATTATGCCGGTTCAAGAGGAGTGTTATGAAATGTATCCTAGCTATCAGATGCCAGTTCCTGATTGTGGATGCGGCCCGGATCCATATTCCTATCAGTATCCGTACATGGCACAAATGCCTGCATACAGTATGCCTGTAGTAGGTTCCGAAATGATGATGCCTGTAATGCATGGTCAAGGGCATTGGGGGCATCATTACGAAGATGAGTCGTCATCTTCCTCTATGCCAATGTATCAGCAAGGCGGTTATCAAATGGATGGATATGTTCCTCACCAAGGATATCAGCCGCAATACACTACAACCAATGTTATCCAACAAGGCTTTGAAATCAGTGGAAGGCAAAATATCCCAGGTCAGCTTTCCGTTCAATCTGGTGGACAATATCCAAGCGGGTTTACTAAAACCGGACAGTATGTAGGTGGACAATATCCTAGTGCACAGTATCCAACTGGGCAGTTTATGGGAGGACAATATCCAGGCATGCAATATCCAGGAGGACAATATCCAGGAGGACAATATCCAGGCATGCAATATCCAGGAGGACAATATCCAAGCATGCAATACCCAGGGGGACAATACCCATATGGAGGACAAATGACATATGGTCAGCAATACGGTTTCCCTTATGGTATGCAAGGTGGACAGTACCCATACGGTATGGGATTCCCTGGTCCTAGCGGTTATCCTTCACCAAGACAAGATGATGACAGTGAAAATTGTTAGAGAAGGAAAAGAAGGAGACGAAAGCAAGCGTCTCCTTCTTTATTTAGCAGACATAACTGGACAGAATTTTACAAATATGACAATCATAAAAAATGGAGTATTTCTTTGCCAGACAGACAAAGAAAAATGGGTATTGAAAGAGTTTTCTAAATCATCGAAGTTAAATATGCAAGTCAGACTCACAGAATCATTACTATCTAATAACTTTCCACATACCTACAAATTCCATCCTATTCATGCAGAAAAACAAATTCAATTCAATAAAAAAACTTATGGATTAATCGAATATATTGAAAATGAAAAAGGAACAAAATTCTCCTACCGAAACCATGAAAATAGAAAACAGGCATTACAGCTTTTAAAAAAGTATCACAATGTAACAGGGAAATTTACTAAGGATTATGAAAAAACTTTCCCCTTGTTTAATCAAATTAAAAAGTGGCAAGAGCGACTTAACGAATTCAAAGCAAATGAAAAGTATATTATGAAGTGGCTGCCACTGAAATATTATAATGCATTTATATACTGGTCTGAATGGTCCATTGAAAATATGTTAAAAAATAAAGACTATTTTACAAATAAACCTTATTGTATTATACATGGTGATGTTGCTCACCATAATTTTATCTTAAGCGATAAAGGCTTATATTTAATTGATTTTGATTTAGCGAAAATTGCTCCAGCACTTATAGATGATTTACAATTTTGTAATAGAATCTTGCCTCAGTTAGATTGGTCTTTAGATAAGTTATTTATTTATCGACAATTAGAACAGTATAAAACGGAGAAACCATTTTTAACTGCGTTAGTCTATCCGACAGACTTATTAAGGGAATGGAACCATTTCCTTCAGTATGAACATGGAAGGGAAAGATTATCCTCTTTCTTAACCGAAATAACCTTCAGGGAATTCAAATACAGAGAAAAGTTTGTAAAGGATGTCATGTATCAAATAAAACATCATTAACATGGTATGAATTCCAGAATTTCTGTGTAATGAAAACAACCTCCCTCTCACAAACTAATCTCGAGCATTTATTTGCTCTACCTAAAATCTAGGGGGAGTTCTAGTTTGCAAAAAAAATTATTTGTTGCACCGATATCAGCATTAATAATAAGTGGATTAGCCGCTTGTGCACAAGATAAAAATGCAGTAAATGATCGAAACGTAAACAGATTCCAGCCTGTTGGGTATTCAACAAATGACCAAAGTATTGTGGATCATGATGGTCCATTTACGGAATTAATGGATTATTCTACAGGGAATGTCGATTATGTAAAAAATAATAATCGCTTTCTTCCATCGGGGTATCCAGATGACTATATACCACATCTTAGGTCGTCAATGACTCAATATGACACTAACAATACGACGGTTAATCGAGATAGACATTTACGCGATATCAATTATCATGGTCATTTAAATACGCGGAACAGTAAAGCAAATACATCCTATTATAATGCGTATGAAGGAAAGCTTTCTGAAGATATTTCTAATACAGCTGCTAATGTGACCAATGTATCAGATGCCCGAACCATTGTTGATGGTAATCGGGTATTAGTTGCAGTTGCTTTGAAAAATGAAAATAAGGCAGAAGCAACAAAGCGCTCAGTGGAAACTGCTGTTCTTCCATTATTAGGTGGAAGAAAATATTTAGTCACTACAGATATTGGAAACTATTACAGGGTAGTAGCTCAAGACAATGATTTACGAAATGGAGGACCGAAAAATACAATCCAACTAGATGTGGATAAAATGTTTGAAAGCTATAAGAAGAAATCAAGCACACAATAAAAGCTAATTAAGGAATAGATAAGGATATCCTTACCTATTCCTTTTTTTATTTGAAAAAAAATTTGTTGGACGATCAGCTTGAACAAGCCATTATGAAAGGTGAATAACAATGCAGTGAAAGAGGGTCGACCAACACTTTTAAGATGAATTTATTAGAGGTAGCTCATGTTTTGTTCGTTTTTCCATATGTTTAAAGGATATTAATCTTAAAAAAGGTAACACTATGAATAAATATAGGAAAATATATTTGGATTGTAGAGGTGACAGCAATGAGTATTGTTGTAAGAACGCTAATATTGATTGCGCTACTCTTTGGCGTAAACTTTTATCATTTACCACAATCTGAACGTGAGCATCTTGCAAATAAAGCAAAAATAAAACCTTCCATAGAGGTTTTTTCGAAAGGAAAAAAAACGATTATTCTCGAACGCGTATTTGTTGATGGCGAAGTAAGTGAAGAAATTCTTCATGAACCACGTTTATCTGATAAAGTATATATGAAAAAATATAAAAGTTGGCAATTGGTTGAAATGGATGACGACCAACTTGTATTTCAAAAGAAAGTAGACGATATCTCTCCATTACTTAAGTCAAACGGATATTTTGGTTTATCAAGTGATGGAACTCTAAGCATATTTAATGGGAAACCAAGTAAAGCAGATATTATTCAGTCTTTTTTTCAAATTGATATGAAAAAGCTGGAAGGGAAAAAGCAGGAAGAGCTACTAAAAGGAATACCAATAAAATCTAAAGAAGACTATACAAATGTATTAGAAACTTTAAAACGTTACTCTATTTCAAAACATGAACAATGAAACCGGTTAAAATACCGGTTTTTTCTTATGCAGATGAAATCTATCAATTAAAGGAATGAATATGTTACAATGTAGATTAGCGTATTGTTAAGCTCCCTTTAGTAGGAGTTTTTGTTTGTTTATGAAATTATAAAATCCAACTCTATGGGAGTATTTTAACAATTTGTTTACGTCCAGCTCCAGGTGAAATTCGAACTTCAATTTCAATAGCGCCTATCGGCTAGCGGATTTCTCCGTCTCCTCCCTACGATAAGTCAACATCAGGTGAAAATAGTAGTTCAATTTTCAATAGCTCGTGAACTACCGAGCACGGTTTCCTTTATCTCAGTCGAAGACTACGAAATCCGTACGCTAGATCTACGGCGCTTCCGTATTTGTATTTAGAGGAGAGAAATAGATTGTATGAATTTATAAAAGGCACGATTGAGTATGTTTGTCCCGAGTTTATCGTAATTGAAAATGGGGGTATTGGCTATCAAGTTTCAACACCTAATCCATTTTCGTTTTCAAGACTTCAAGGACAAACAACAAAAATCTATACATATCAACATGTAAGAGAAGATTTAATTGCATTATATGGCTTTTTGTTGCGCGAAGAACGGACATTGTTCAAAAAATTACTAGGTGTATCAGGAATAGGTCCAAAAGGTGCTTTAGCTATTCTTGCATATGGAGAACCAACACAAGTAATCCAAGCTATAGAAGAAGAAAATGAGGCATTTTTAACTAAGTTTCCGGGAGTTGGAAAGAAAACAGCTCGGCAAATGATTCTTGACCTTAAAGGCAAGCTTCAAGATATTGTTCCTGACTATTTTCCAAACTTATTTAATGAACAGGATATGAGAGTTGAAAATGACAACGGTTCATTTGAGGAAGCAGTTCTTGCATTAAAGGCACTAGGATATTCAGACAAAGAAATTAAAAAGATTTCGAAAGAACTGCAAAAAGAACAATTAACGACAGATCAATATATAAAATTAGCTTTGAAAAAATTAATGAAATAAATATGTAGGAGGGAGGAAGTAATTTGGAGGAGAGGGTAGTATCAGGAGATGCAAATAGCCAAGATCTTTCTTTTGAACAAAGCTTGCGACCTCAAGTGTTATCACAATATATTGGCCAAGATAAGGTAAAAGCCAACTTAGCTATATTCATTGAAGCGGCAAAGCAAAGAAGAGAAACATTAGATCATGTATTACTTTATGGCCCACCTGGTCTTGGGAAAACAACCCTTGCCGCTGTCATTGCTAATGAAATGGGTGTAAGCTTGCGGACTACTTCAGGACCAGCAATCGAACGGCCAGGCGATTTAGCAGCGATCTTGACAGCTCTTGAACCTGGAGAAGTATTGTTTATCGATGAAATTCATCGTTTACCACGGGCAATAGAAGAAATCTTATATCCTGCAATGGAAGACTTTTGCTTAGACATTGTAATCGGAAAAGGTCCTAGTGCCAGATCTGTTCGCTTAGATCTGCCTCCGTTTACACTAGTTGGTGCTACAACTAGACAAGGGGCTATTTCTGCACCTCTTCGTGATCGTTTTGGAGTGTTAAGTCGTCTGGAATATTATTCGGAAAAACAACTTACCAATATTGTTTTAAGAACGGCAGAAATTCTCCATACTGATATTGATAGGGAAGGTGCTATTGAAATTGCCCGGAGATCGCGAGGGACACCAAGAATTGCTAATCGCCTTTTACGAAGGGTTCGTGATTATGCACAAGTTCAAGGTAACGGAACAATCACAATCGAATTAGCAGAATCAGCTCTCGAAAGCTTACAGGTTGACCGATTAGGCTTAGATCATATAGATCATAAATTACTAATAGGTATAATTGAAAAATTTAAAGGTGGACCTGTTGGGTTAGATACCATTGCTGCTAGCATTGGTGAAGAGTCTGATACAATTGAAGATGTGTACGAGCCATATTTATTGCAAATAGGATTCTTACAAAGAACACCGCGGGGGAGAATTGTTACAAGGCTTGTATATGATCATTTCAATATGGAAATTCCAACGATGTGATATATTGTTGATTTAGTCTTATGCGTACATGTTCACTAAAGTTACTCGTCCCGAGTAAAAGCCGTTCACATGTACGCATAAGGCGGTATAAAAACTACCACTAAAAACAAACATGAAGGTGACAACGATGAAAGTAGATATATTTGATTTTCATTTACCAGAAGAATTAATTGCACAAACCCCTTTGAAAAATCGCTCCGACAGCAGGTTAATGGTACTAAACAAAAAAAGCGGTGAATTAGAACACACCGTTTTTAAAAACATCACTCAATATTTAAAAAAAGGCGACTGTCTAGTATTAAATGATACGAAAGTACTGCCTGCCAGATTGTTTGGAGTAAAAGAAGATACTGGTGCGCATATTGAGGTTCTCTTATTAAAGCAATTAGAAGAGAATAATTGGGAAACGCTTGTAAAGCCTGCTAAACGGGTAAAAGTTGGGACTAAATTAATTTTTGGAGATGGGAAGCTCATAGCTCATTGTGTGAAGGAAGAAGAGCATGGTGGCAGAATCTTAAAATTTGAATTTGAAGGTATCTTTTACGAGGTATTAGAGGATTTGGGAGAAATGCCATTACCTCCATATATTAAAGAACAATTAGAAGATCGTGACCGTTATCAAACGGTGTATGCAAAAGAACGAGGTTCAGCTGCAGCACCAACTGCCGGCTTACATTTTACAAATGAACTGCTGGATGAAATACGAGGGTTGGGTATCCATATTGCTTTCATTACCCTCCATGTTGGACTTGGAACCTTTCGACCGGTAAGTGTTGAAAATGTGGATGAGCATGATATGCATGCGGAATATTACCAGGTATCTGAGGAAACAGCAGAAATAATAAATCGCGTAAGAAGACAAGGTGGAAGAATCATTTCTGTCGGTACAACCTCTACGCGAACATTAGAAACTATTGCTTCCGAGCATAATGGACAAATCGTTGCTTCAAGCGGTTGGACGGATATCTTTATCTTCCCAGGCTATGAATTTAAAGGTATTGACGGAATGATTACCAATTTCCATTTGCCAAAATCAACGTTAATTATGCTTATTAGTGCGCTGGCTGGAAGAGAACATATTCTTCATGCCTATGAAACCGCTGTTTCAGAAAAATATCGATTTTTTAGTTTTGGAGATGCGATGCTCATAATATAGATGAGTAAGGCCCTTTTCTTAATCAATGCTGCTTTTGTTAACGAGGACTTATATACTCCTAATTAAGTTAATAATAAACAACATTTTAAGAAAAGATGCCTGAAACTAAGTCTAATTAGGATTTATAACAATTTTGAAAAGCAATAATCAAAAACAGCCATGAGTATTTGGAAGGAGCTTTTACATTTGACAGCAATTACATACGAATTAATTAAGACGTGCAAACAGACAGGTGCTCGTCTAGGAAAGATTCATACACCACATGGTTCTTACGATACACCAATGTTTATGCCGGTAGGAACATTAGCTACGGTTAAGACGATGTCACCCGAAGAGTTAAAGGAAATGGGTTCAGGAGTGATACTAAGTAATACGTATCATTTATGGCTGCGTCCGGGTCATGAAATTGTTCGTGAGGCTGGCGGACTCCATAAGTTTATGAATTGGGACCAAGCAATCTTAACAGATTCAGGTGGTTTTCAAGTTTTTAGTTTAAGTGATTTTCGTAAGATTGAAGAGGAAGGTGTTCATTTTCGAAATCATCTAAATGGGGATAAACTCTTTCTATCTCCCGAAAAATCAATGGAAATTCAAAATGCCTTAGGATCCGATATTATGATGGCTTTTGATGAATGTCCCCCATTCCCTGCTACCCATGAATACATGAAAAAGTCAGTGGAAAGAACATCCCGTTGGGCGGAAAGATGCTTGAAAGCGCATAACCGTCCAAGTGACCAAGGTTTATTTGGGATTGTCCAAGGTGGAGAATATGAGGATTTACGGCGCTTAAGTGCAAATGACCTTATTTCACTAGACTTTCCTGGATATGCGGTTGGTGGATTATCTGTAGGAGAACCGAAGGATGTTATGAACAGGGCATTAGAATTTACGACACCTTTACTTCCAGCGAATAAGCCTCGATATTTGATGGGTGTAGGGTCACCTGATTCCTTAATTGATGGTGCTATTAGAGGAATTGACATGTTTGACTGTGTACTTCCAACTAGAATTGCCAGAAATGGTACTGTCATGACGAGTGAAGGAAGATTAGTGGTTAAGAATGCCAAATATGCAAGAGATTTCAGTCCGCTAGATAAAAATTGTGATTGTTATACATGTCGAAATTATTCTCGTGCTTATATTCGCCATTTAATAAAATGTGATGAAACTTTTGGAATTAGACTTACTTCTTACCATAATCTCTATTTTCTGTTACAATTGATGGAGAAGGTTAGACAAGCTATTATGGAAGACAGGCTTGGAGATTTTCGGGAAGAATTTTTTGAGCAGTACGGATTTAATCGTCCAGATGCGAAAAACTTCTAAATAGATATATTAGTGAAAGGAGGAAAAGCAATGCAATATGCACAAATACTACCAATTGTTGCTATGATTGTTTTGTTCTATTTCTTATTAATCAGACCAAATCAAAAGCGACAAAGAAAAGTTCAAGACATGCAAAACAGTCTTTCAAAAGGCGATAAAATCGTCACAATTGGAGGACTTCACGGATTCATTGACTCCCTTGACGATAGCAAAATCGTTTTAAAATGTGGAGATGGAAGCCGTCTTACATATGATCGCTCCGCTATCCGCGAAGTGGTTGAGCAAGTAAATAAGCCAGATCCAATTTCTACTTTGGAAAATGAAAAGAAGCAATCTTGATTGCTTCTTTTTTCTGCCTAAAAAATAGATTGATGTTAGATCTACTTGAACAAGCTTTTATAAGCATCGTATTACAGTGCAGCGAAAAGCAGATCAGCCAACATATACAGACCTGGTTTTTATTGCTAGCTCATTATAGTTTTAACTTTATGTTGCGAAAAACGGCTTAAACATATTTTGATTTTCCAGACAACATATTTACTCCAAGAACTCCACCCATCATAGCAGTAAGAATATAGCAAATGTGGTAGACAGTTTGTTCAAAACTAAATAAATGACCATACCCTAAATACTGGGATAGAAAAATAATAAATGTGTATAGAACGCCAGTCAGACTACCCAGCAACCAACCTTTTTCCTTCCCTTTCCCACCACATACAAACCCACCACTAAATAATGCAATAAAGGAAATAATCGTAACGATAAGACTAATGGAATGCTCTTGTATATTAGTGAATCTTAAAATAAAGGAAAAAATAAGACTAGATATCGTGATCAAAATAAAGATGACTAACACACCATATAATACGCTTGTTCCGATTTTTTTCGTTTCGATGTTCGTTCTCTCCCTCCATAAAAATACGATTCTATATCTAGTACAAGCATATTCTCTAGCTTTCATTTTAGAATCAAAAATTTTATAAATAGTACATCCAGAAATAACGACAAAACAGATAACAACTATTTCCAAATCAGTTAAGATGTTTTTTGAACATACTAACCATTAAAGTGTCATTGATTGGAGGGAATGGTGTTGTCAGATTTTATTGTAATCGTTTTTCGGACCTTGCTGCTGTATGCAAGCATCCTTGTGATATTTCGCTTAATGGGAAAAAGAGAAATAGGTGAATTAAGTGTGTTAGACTTGGTTGTCTTTATCATGATGGGTGAGATGGCTGCTATCGCAATTGAGAATCACAAATCTCCTATTTGGTATGTGCTATTGCCAATGATAATTTTGTTAGTCATACAAACCGCACTTGCTTTTATCTCGTTGAAAAGCTCTAGATTTAGAAAAATTGTTGATGGTTCTCCAACCATTGTCATAAATAAAGGGAAAATTGATGAAAATGCGATGCGGAAAATTCGTTATAATTATGACGACTTGCTTACTCAATTAAGAACGAAAGATATCAATAATATTGCGGATGTAGAATTTGCGATTCTAGAAACATCAGGGGAGCTATCAATTGTTAAAAAGGATAAAAAGAAGAAAAAAGTCAATACATTTACATTACCACTTATTATGGACGGCCAAATTATCGCTACAAATTTGCAAAAAACAGAAAAAAGCGAAATGTGGCTAAGGAGAGAGTTAAGAAAAAGAGGTTATCCGAATATAAAAGAAATTTCTTTATGCAGCTTTCAAGACGGACAGTTCTATATCGATTTAATCGATGAGAAAAAGTAAGAAAGTGACTATATAAATGGTCACTTTCCTTATATAAATTTATTTATAATCGGTATAAGTCGCAAATCTGTCCTTCTTAAGAGCTTTGTGCCGATTAGTAAAAGCAAATATAAAATGGAAGTAAGTGTTATACATACAAGTAACCGCATAACAAGTATTTCCTTGTTAAAGAAGTGATCATAGATCCAATATCCAAACCAACCAGCTGCAAGGGTGACAGCTGCAAATTTTGCATATTCAGAGATATATATAGTAAATGGTATTTTCTTAAGCACTGTAGCGAAATGTAGCAATGTTACTAAAAGCATACTAGTAACAATTCCTAATGCAGCACCATTTATTCCGAACTCAGGTTGTGATGCCAGTGCAAAGATGACAGCAAGCTTTACTACAGCTCCAATCAAACTGTTTATCATGGCTGCTCTAGCTAAATCAAGTGCTTGCAGTGTTGCTTGCAATGGACCTTGATAATATAGCAAAAGGAAAAATGGAGCCATCATTTTGACAAATTGAGACCCATTTTTAGAACCATACATTACCATCATTAACGGTTCAGCGAAAACGAATAAAATAATGACAGACAATCCTCCTGCAAGTAACGAAAATCGTAACGCCTGCTGCAACCGATGTTCGACTAAAAGACTATTTCTTTTTGTATTGGCTTCGCTAATAGCAGGCACTAGCGCAGTAGATAGGGATGTTGTTACAAAGGATGGCAGCATCATTAAAGGCATTGCAAATCCAGTCAGTAATCCATATTGTTTTGTCGCTAAACTAGCGGTTAAACCTGCAATTGCTAAACTATTGGCGACAATGATTGGTTCTAAAAACCATGAAATATTTCCAATTAGACGACTTCCTAGTGATGGAAGGGCAACTCTCATTAATTCATTTAATGCATCTTTCCCTGATTTCAATGCTTGGAAGAATTTTCTCCTAACTTTAAATTTTTTCTTTAATTTAAACATAGCAAACATATAGAATAACGATATTAATTCACCAATTATCGAGGCAAACAACACTCCAGCCGCTGCATACTCAATGCCGAGCGGTAAAAATATTTTTGCTAAGAAAGCTATTAAGAAGATCCTTACCACTTGCTCAATCATTTGAGAAATCGCAAATGGCTTCATGTTTTGTATACCTTGGAAATAACCACGCAGCACTGCTGATACAGCAACAATTGGGATAATTGGAGTGATAGCTACTAATGGATAATAAATTCTTGGATCTGTAAATAATACTTTAGTTAGAAAAGGTGCTAATAAAATTAGTCCCGGTGTAAAAATTAATGACAAAGATATCGTAATCGCTAGTGATACAACAAGAATTTTTTTGATTTTTTGGCGGTCACCAATAGCATCTGCTTCCGCTACACATTTTGATATTGCGACGGGAAGTCCAAGTTGCGTGAAAGTAATAACAAGCATAAGTGTCGGGAACGCCATCATATATAACCCAACACCTTCTTCTCCAATAAAACGTGCAATTACAATTCGATTTATAAACCCTAAGACTCTTGTAAAGAGTCCTGCAGCTAATAAAATCATCGTCCCCTTGAGAAACTTTGACATATTTTTAACCTACCTTCTCAAAATCGGTAATTTCATATACAATTATGTATATGCTGAATGATGGACAAAGCATGACAAGTTCATTATCAAGGGGGAAAAGGGGTTGGATAAAAAACATCCGTATGATCAATATTTTGAATTACTTCAACCTGCGCTAAAAAGCAAAATCGAGGAATTTTTGCTTATAGGCTACGGAAAAGTGGAAGTGAAGGATTTATGGGATTACTTGACCAAGAAAAAATGGAAAAAAACGCAAAGTGAAATTAGAATACATGAGCTAGTTTCTGATGTTCTATCGGCTAAAGCAGGAGATTATATGAATTACGCAACGATAGAAGCCTTTAAGTCGCCCGATTGGTTTGCCGAACTTGACAGAGAGGAATTACAAGAACTATTAAAACCTAATGACAAATAACGATTGGATAAGGCTGTTTTCGTAATAATTGATCTTTTCGTTATTTGTTATCAATCCTAAGTAAGATTAGTTTCGGGACATCTTTTTTATGTTTATTCATTTCTAATCTGAATAAGGTTGCTACATAGAATTTCATTACAAAACCAACAAAGTTTAAGAAAAGAGCCTTTAATAAAAACAAAAATTGACACATTTTTTTTTCTACTTCATAATGATTATTAACTGTTAAAGATTAGCACTTATAGTTTTTTTATTTGCTGGGAGGATTTACATAATGGTAAAAAGAAGTCGTATTATTGCCTTTCTTCTGATTGTCCTGTTGTTTTTTGGACTTATAGGAGGCACCACCGACAGTATTGTCAAAAGAATTAGCTTAGGACTCGACTTGCAAGGCGGTTTTGAAGTCTTGTACAAAGTAGAGCCAGCAATTAAAGGTCAGAAAATTACAAAAGATGTTTTGAATAGTACGGTTCAGGCACTTGATAAACGGGTAAATGCATTAGGTGTTAATGAACCAAATATTCAAATTGAAGGAAAAGATAGAATTCGTGTTCAGCTTGCAGGGGTAAAAAATCAAGAAGAAGCACGAAAAATGCTATCTACCGAAGCAAATATCTCGTTTCGGGATGTAAATGACAAAAAAATGATGGATGGTACAGATTTAGTACAAGGATCTGCGAAGCAGTCATTTGACGAAGCTGGGAATCCCGATATTGTTTTGAAAGTAAAAGACCGTAATAACTTTAAAAAAGTTACGGAAAAAATTTCACAAATGAAACCAAATAATCAATTGGTTATTTGGATGGATTTCCAGGAAGGAAAAGATTCATATAAAAATGAAGTTGGCAAGAAAAATCCAAAATTCCTTTCCGATCCAAATGTAGAAACTGTTTTAAGTACAGATAATGTACAAATCACAGGCCATTTCACGGTAGAAGAGGCACAAAATCTAGCATCTCTATTAAAAGCTGGAGCGCTACCTGTTAAGATGAAAGAAGAATATTCAACATCTGTTGGAGCGAAGTTTGGTCAACACTCGCTAACAACAACTGTTACAGCAGGTATTATCGGTGCACTAGCCATTTTCATATTCATGATTGGCTATTACCGCTTACCGGGAATCATTGCTACAGTTACATTGTTAATTTATATCTATTTAACGCTTTTAATCTTCTATTTAATTCATGGCGTCTTAACCTTGCCGGGTATTGCTGCACTTGTTCTCGGGGTCGGTATTGCAGTGGACGCAAATATCATTACGGCTGAACGAATCAAGGAAGAAATTAGGGTTGGTAGGACCTTAAAAGCTGCTTTTCAGGCTGGAAGTAAATCATCATTTGTAGCGATTTTTGATGCCCATATTACAACGCTATTAGCTGGAGCTGTATTATTTGTATATGGGAATAGCTCTGTAAAAGGCTTTGCAACGATGTTAATTATCAGCATTTTATTAAGTTTCCTAACTGCCGTATATGGGTCACGTGTTTTCTTAGGATTCTGGGTTAACAGTAATTTACTGAAAAATAAACCAGGATGGTTTGGAGTTAATCGCAAAAAAATTCATAGTCTATCGGAAAATGTGGATACACATGATTTAACAACCCGTTTTGATAAATTTGATTTTGTTAAGCATCGAAAAATATTTTATACAATTTCCATGAGCCTAACTATTATTGGAATTATCGTTCTAGCCATTTTCCGTTTGAATTTAAGTATTGATTTTTCAAAAGGTACACGTTTGCAAATAATGGCAAAACAGCCATTAACAGAGCAGCAAATACAATCAGATATACAATCGCTTCATTTGACTTCAGAAGATATAGTATTAGGTGGAAATAAAAATCAAGTTGGTGTAGTCCGATTTAGGGACGACTTTTCAAAACAGCAAGAGGCGAATGTAAAATCATATTTTGACAAAAAATATGGGGATAACACAACTAGTTTGAGCAAAGTATCTCCAACTGTTGGAAAAGAACTTGCAAAGAATGCGGTTATTGCGCTCGTTATCGCTGCAATAGGAATCTTGATTTACGTTTCTTTTCGATTTGAATGGAGAATGGGATCGGCGGCGATACTCGGTCTGGTTCACGATGCCTTTCTGATTGTAGCCTTCTTCAGCATTACAAGATTGGAAGTAGATTTAACCTTTATTGCAGCAGTATTAACAATCGTTGGTTACTCTATTAACGATACTATCGTAACATTTGACAGAATCCGTGATAATTTGAAGGTAAAAGGACGACTTAAAACTACAGAGGATATTGCAAACATCGTAAATGCTGGTATCCGTCAAACGTTAACCCGTTCTATTAATACAGTGTTAACCGTTGTTATTACAGCATTAGCTCTATTCATATTTGGAAGTGAGTCGATTAGAAACTTCTCTATCGCATTGTTAGTCGGATTGGTAATGGGTTGTTATTCTTCTATATTCATCTCAGCTCAGCTTTGGTTTGATTTTAAGAATCGTGAATTGAAGAAAAAAGGCCCTCTTAAAACGGTAAAAGAAAAACGTAAATGGTCCGATGAACCACAAGTATAAAAAGAAAAGCGGAAGCGCCTTGTCCATCGGCGTACGGATTTCGTAGTCTTCGACTGAGATATAGGAAACACAGAGAGGTAGTTCACGAGCTGATGTTGACTTATCGTAGGGAGGAGACGTAGAAATCCGCTAGCCGATAGGCGCTGGAGCTAGACAAAGACCAAACTTTTGCAATAAATTATGTGATACAAAACTTATAAATTCGTATATCAAAATGAAAAAGGTACCTGAATTATTCAGGTACCTTTTTTCATGCCTAAAAAGAATGTTTTAAAGCAGAAAAAAAAATCTAAAAATTTTAAACAAAAAGAATTGACTGTTCGAAAAAAGATGGATTATAATCAAATTACTTATTATACATTTTTATATAAAAAGTATAATTAATTCGAAATGTATATTTATTGAGGAGGAATATTCATGTCAAAAGTAGTTATGATTACTGGAGCATCAAAAGGTTTAGGAAAAGCACTTGCTATTCATTTCGCTAAAGAAGGATACAATCTTGCTATCTGTGCACGTGGAGAAGAGAAGCTGCACGAAATAAAGAGAAAAACGGAAAGCTTTGGGGTTAAAGTTCTTGCTGTCGTTGCAGATGCATCCGTTTCAAGAGATGTTGAACGTTTTATTGCGATGACAGAAGATCATTTTGGCCAAATTGATGTTCTTATCAATAATGCTTCTGTACTTGGACCAAGTCCAATACCATATTTACTCGATTATCCTGAGGAAGACTTTGCTGAAGTGTTAAGAGTAAATGCTATCGGACCATTCCTTGTTACAAGACGTGTATTACCAGGTATGTTAAGACGTAATACTGGAAGCATTATCAATGTTACATCTGAAGCTGGAAATGTTGGCTATGCAGGCTGGGGAGCATACGGAATTTCAAAATTTGCGTTAGAAGGGCTAACCGAAACATGGGCAGATGAGGTGAGTGAAACTGGAGTCCGTGTGAATATGGTTGACCCAGGTGAAATGGATACTGAAATGCATGCGCTTGCAGTACCAGATTGTGATTACGAGCTAAACAATCCTAATGATATTGTTCATGTGTTCGGCTATTTGGCATCTGACGCATCAAAAGACATGAATGGAAAGCGGATTGTTGCAGAGAGTTTTTCAATAGATAGGGGTGAAAGATAATGGCTGTTGCAGCGATGAACTTTATTTTACCAGATGAATTAAATGCTAAAGTACCGCCTGAGAGAAGAGGTGTCCGTAGAGATCATGTTCGAATGATGGTTTTAAATAAACAAAACGGAAAAACGGAGCATACACTATTTTTTCAGCTTGATCAGTACTTAAAAAAAGGCGATTTGATCATATTAAATGGAAGTCGAACGGTTCCTGCCGTGCTTAAAGGTATTTGGGAACACGGAACTGGCAGAAAGGAAGTTGAAATACGTCTAGCTCATAGAAAAAGTGCGAGTATTTGGGAGGCTTTAGTGGTTGGGGAGACGATGCCAATTGGTGCAACCATTAGATTTACTCCATCCCTGATTGGTACGATTACTCATGCACACTCCGAAGCGCCTTTTGTAACATTGGAATTTAACTTATGCTGTTCAGATTTGTATAACGAAATTTATCAGATTGGCCAGCCTGTTCGTTATGAATATATTGAACAGCCTTGGGATCTTGATTATTATCAAACTGTTTTTGCTACTGAACCTGGATCAGTAGAAATGCCTTCTGCGGGCAGAGCATTCAGTTGGGAGATGTTATTCCGCTTGCAAAAGAAAGGTGTTAATATAGCTTTTATCCAGCTTCATACCGGTTTAAGCTACCTTTTAGATGACAAATGGCATCTAGGTCCAAGAGGAAATTATGAAGAATACCATGTGCCGGAAGATACGGTAAAAGCGATAGAAAAAGCAAAGAAAGAAGGCGGAAGGATTATTGCGGTCGGCACAACAGTAGTGAGAACGCTCGAGACGGTTGCCGATACAGAAGGAAAATTGCGTTCACAAAACGGCTGGACAAATCTGTATATACAAAAGGATACAAAATTGAAGATAGTAGATGGTCTTATCACTGGCCTTCACGAACCTGAGGCAAGTCATCTTGATTTATTAACTGCATTCATTGATCAAAGTTTACTGTATAATGCCTATCAGGAAGCTATTAATAGGAAATATTTATGGCACGAATTTGGCGATATGAATCTGATCTTATAAGAGGATTTTTTAAATGAATGTACATCATATAGGAATTGAGGTCAGCAATTTAGAAAAATCCATTCAGTTCTATCAGTCCTTTTTAGGATTACATCCTAGTCATTCTTTCCAATTTCAAGGCGAGCAAATAGTATTTATGGATGGGAATAGAATCACATTAGAGCTTATTTTAACCAACCAATCTATGAAGCAGCATCCCGCCCATTTTGCTATGCAAATAGATTGTTTAAGTGAATGGTTGCAACATCTGGGTAGTTTGGGCTTTGAACCGGAAGAAGGTCCATTCAATTTAAATAATGGCTGGAAAACAGTTTTTTATAAGGGCCCCGATGGTGAATTAATAGAATTCATCCAAGCATAGAAGAACAAATATTCTAGCTGGCAAGCTCTGTACCTAGATGGGGAAGATTATTATAAACGGTTATCTACTGTGTAAAATTTTATTAATTCATAAAACGTGAAAAAAGCACTCCACAGAGTGCTTTTTAATATTTCATTAAAGTCAAAATTTCATATCCATCTAATTTATTACGACCATCTAAATAGGATAATTCGATTAGGAAAGCGATTCCTGCAACAATTCCACCAAGTTCTTCGACTAGTTTGATTGTTGCCTCGATAGTTCCGCCGGTAGCAAGTAAGTCGTCGGTAATTAGTACTCGTTGACCAGGTTTAATGGCATCTTTATGGATAGTTAGTGCGTCTTTGCCGTACTCTAAGCCATATTCCACTTTTATCGTTTCCCTTGGCAGTTTGCCTGGCTTTCTTACTGGTGCAAATCCTACACCAAGTGCATATGCAACCGGACATCCAATGATAAATCCACGAGCTTCTGGCCCGACAACAAGATCAATTTCCTTTTCTTTAGCATATTTAACAATCTCATCCGTTGCGAATCTATAGGCGTCACCATTATCCATTAAAGTGGTAATATCCTTAAATACGATGCCTTCTTTCGGCCAGTCTGGAACAATTGTAACAAATTGCTTTAAATCCATATCTTTTTTTCCTCCTCATGTGGAACGATTCGTGAAACTCTTTCATCAAACCACGATTTCAACTCTTTATAGGATGAATATAAAAGTTCATTTTCAAGAGTTATTTGTTCTTGTTTTCTTTGATAGGTTTCGGATTCAACTAAATCTTTTTTTGCTTTTACAGATTTTAGAGAAATAAGCCCATCCTCTATTGTAACAAAATCAAGATCAAAAAACACCTGTGACATAAAATCTATTGTTTCACGAGTCCAGCCTTTAAAGTTTGCAAGCTCGTTTCCTAATTGTTTTAGATTAAAAACGTTTCGCTTTCTTAAAAATGCATAATACCAGGTGAAATGTTCTCTTGTCGGGATGGTGCTAAAATAATGATCCTGTTCATGGGAAAAATGACAATAAATACGATTTGGATGATTGCCCCCAATAAGCTTTTCCAACAATGATTTTGACTTCGGAAGATCTAGCAAGACAATATTTCGATTATCAATAGTGAGTTCATTTACCTCAGTTTCATTATTGATATGTACGATATCAAGCTGAAACGAATCTAGCGGAAATTTCTCTAGTGCTTGTTTTTGGAAAACAACTCCAATCGAATCCTTTATAGGAATGGATGGTATCCACTTATTCCATTGATTAACTCCACGAAAATCAAAGAGTTGCCATTCTTCGATTTTCATATCTTTTAAAAAGATTTGCGGTTTCCGGACATTATTCCATTCATTGATCGCCAGTTCTCCTAAAATAGATACTTTTGCTAGTGGGGAAATATGGTGATAATACTCTCCCATCCCAAATCCAACACCATCTAATAAAGAACCATCTTGTCCGAGCAACACTTTTAAATGTTTATTGTCAGCTCCGATTTGCCTTAATTGTTGTATGGACAAACCTTCCATCATTATTTTTGGTTTCGTATTACCCGTTCCATATGGAGCAAGTAAATTTAATTGTTGGATAGAATCCAAACTTACCTCCTCAATTGGAATGCAGGCATCAACCTCTGTAAGCGGAATGAAATCTTCATTCGATAATATATTATTGGCAAGCACATTTAATCGTGAGCGTAATTCGGAAACATGATCTATTTCTAATGTCATCCCTGCCGCCATTGTATGTCCGCCAAAATGTGGGAGTATATCCCTACAAGTCGACAAGTTTTGAAAGAGATCAAATCCAATAATACTTCTAGCTGATCCTTTTGCTAATTTCTTTTCGGAATCATAACTTAATACAATAGTTGGTCGATAATAACGCTCCACAAGGCGGGAAGCAACGATGCCAACGACTCCAGCATTCCATCCCTCTTTGCCAATGACAATTACTTTGTTTTCATGAAGATCGTAATCTGATTCAATCATCGAAATAGCGTCTTTTGTGATATCATTAACGATTGTTTGCCTTTCTTTATTCATCATATCGATTTCTTTCGCTATTTCATTTGCCTCTTGTTCGTTTTCACTTAATAGTAAATGGACAGCAGGTGCTGCATCCTCCAAACGTCCAGGCGCATTAAGACGAGGTCCAATCAAGAAACCAACTGTTTCTTCATTAATTTCCTGCAACGAAGTATTTCCTAATGTATAAAGCGCTCGAATTCCCTGCCGTTCCGTAGTTGCCAATTTCTTTAACCCTTTTTTTACAATGAGACGATTTTCTCCATGCAATGGTACTAAGTCGGCAACTGTTCCAATTGTTACAATATCTAATAATTCTTCTGGGACTCTGTTATATAAAGCATGAGCAAGCTTAAAAGCGACTCCGACACCAGCTAATTCAGTAAAAGGGTAGACGCTATCAGGATGCTTCGGATGTATAATAGCTAGTGCATCTGGTAGTTCAGGGCCAGGCTCATGATGATCGGTAATTATTAAATCTATATTTAATTCTCTAGCTAGTGCTGCTTCATTAATAGCGGCTATTCCTGTATCAACCGTTATGATTAATTTAAACCCTTCCGAAGCGGCCCACCTAAAAGCATGTTCATTTGGCCCATATCCTTCTGAAAAACGATTTGGAATATAGAAGTCAAGCTTTGCACCTAAATCCTTCAAAACCGTCATCATAACCGTAGTACTGCTTACACCGTCGGCATCGTAATCACCAAATACAAGAATTGGTTCCTTGTTCTGAATGGCTTGATTGATTCTATCAACTGCAATATCCATATCTTTCAGCAGAAACGGATCGTGGAAGGTAGTATCCTCTAAAAATAAAAAAGACCTCGCTTCTTCTGCTTCTACAATTCCACGATTTACTAGCAATGTAGAAACTAGCGGGGTTATGTTTAATTGTTCTACTAATTTTTCAACTGCTGCAGAATCCGTTTGTTTAACTGCCCAGCGACTTTTCGATTTTAGCATAAGTTCACCTCTTAACAATCCTATTATACAATTTTTCATTCTATCCTGTCATCCATACATTCTAGGTAGAAAAAAGTAGTAAGTAATAACGGTATATGTTACTCCAGCATAATACTAATGGAAATAGTTCATTTTGTTAAAATGGCCATTTTTTTCAAAAAAATAACCTATAAATATGAAAATTCGACAAAATCATATGGAATTCCATAAAAAAACACTATGAATTACTTTACATTATTCGTTTTTTTTTCGATAATAAATACAATCATTCAAAAATTCATTTAAAGGTGATCTTATATTATGGCGAAGGATCAAATATTATCCGCCGATGAAGTAATAAATCGTACAAAAGAATATTTAAACGAGGAACATGTGGCTTTAGTGAAAAAGGCATTTGATTTTGCGATGGAGGCACATAAAGATCAGATACGTAAATCAGGTGAACCTTATATTATCCATCCCATTCAAGTAGCAGGGATACTAGCAGATTTAGAGATGGACCCTTCTACCGTGGCTGCTGGTTTTCTTCATGATGTTGTGGAAGACACAAATGTAACTCTTGAAGAAATCAATAATGAGTTTAATGAAGAAGTAGCCATGTTAGTTGATGGTGTAACAAAGCTTGGAAAAATTAAGTATAAATCTCATGAAGAACAACAAGCGGAAAATCATCGAAAAATGTTCGTTGCGATGGCGCAGGATATTCGTGTAATTTTAATTAAGCTTGCTGACCGTCTTCATAACATGAGAACCTTGAAGCATTTACCGATTGAAAAACAAAGAAGAATTGCAAATGAAACATTGGAAATTTTCGCCCCTCTTGCACATCGACTCGGGATTTCCAAAATAAAATGGGAGCTCGAGGATACTGCCCTCAGGTACTTAAATCCCCAACAATATTATCGAATTGTAAATTTAATGAAACGAAAACGTGCTGAGAGGGAGCAGTATTTAGAAGATGTAATTGAAGAGGTAAAGGAACGATTAGGAGATGTATTGATAAAAGCTGACATCTCTGGTAGACCGAAGCATATTTATTCGATTTATCGAAAAATGGTTCTTCAGCATAAGCAATTTAATGAAATATATGATTTGCTTGCTGTTCGTATTGTCGTGGGCAGCATAAAAGATTGCTATGCAGTTCTTGGGATCATTCATACTTGTTGGAAGCCAATGCCTGGCCGCTTTAAAGATTATATTGCAATGCCAAAGCCAAATATGTATCAATCTCTGCACACAACTGTAATTGGACCAAAAGGGGATCCGTTAGAAGTACAGATTCGAACATTTGAAATGCATCGTATATCGGAATACGGGGTTGCTGCACATTGGGCATATAAAGAAGGAAAAGCTGTTAATAATCAAACATCATTTGAAAAGAAGCTTTCTTGGTTTCGGGAGATTTTAGAATTCCAAAATGAGTCAGCGAATGCCGAAGAATTTATGGAATCCTTAAAAATAGACCTTTTTTCCGATATGGTGTTTGTATTTACACCAAAGGGAGATGTTATTGAACTTGCCTCAGGCTCTGTCCCAATCGATGTTGCTTATCGAATTCATTCGGAGATTGGCAATAAAACGATTGGTGCCAAAGTAAATGGCAAAATGGTCACGCTCGACTATAAGCTAAAAACAGGTGACATTGTCGAAATATTAACATCAAAGCATTCCTATGGTCCGAGCAGGGACTGGATAAAATTAGCGCAAACATCGCAAGCAAAAAATAAGATAAGGCAATTCTTTAAGAAACAACAAAAAGAAGAAAACATAATTAAAGGCAAAGAATTAGTCGAAAAAGAAATAAAAAATATGGACTTTGACTTAAAAGAAATCTTAACAACAGATAATATAAAGAAGGTTGCCGAAAAGTTCAATTTTGTCCAAGAAGAAGATATGTATGCTGCTGTAGGCTACAACGGCATTACTGCATTACAAATTGCCAATAGATTAACCGAAAAATGGCGTAAAAAACGTGATCAAGAAGAAGCTGTTCAAGAGGTAATGACAGAGCTTAAAGCTCCTTCGAAAAAGAAAAAGCACGACACAGGTGTAGTAGTAAAAGGAATTGATAATCTATTAATTCGTTTATCACGTTGTTGTAATCCGGTTCCTGGTGATGACATAGTCGGTTTCATTACAAAAGGCAGAGGTGTTTCTGTTCACAGAGCAGATTGTCCTAACGTGACCGATGAGGAATTGCAAAATCGCCTTATTGAGGTTGAATGGGAATCCGATTCTACGGGTCGCAAGGAATATAATGTGGATATTGAAATATCAGGCTATGATCGCTCTGGAATATTAAACGAAGTATTGCAAGCTGTAAATGAAACAAAAACAAACATTTCAGCTGTAAGCGGCCGATCTGACCGAAACAAAATGGCGACCATTACGATGTCTATTTCTATCGTAAATATTAGTCATCTTCACAAAGTAGTGGAAAGAATTAAACAAATTCCTGATATTTATTCTGTTCGTCGCATTTTGAGTTAAAGATTGTTTTAAAAGGAGTATACAGATTCATGCGTGTAGTATTGCAAAGAAGTAAGGAAGCAAGTGTTAAAGTAAATGATAAAACAGTCGGGCAAATTTCAAAAGGATTCGTTCTTTTAGTAGGGATTACTCATTCAGATACAATGGAAGATGCGAAATATGTAGCGGATAAAATTATTCATCTCCGTGTGTTTGAAGACGAAAACGAAAAAATGAATCATTCATTATTAGATGTCGGCGGACAAATTCTTTCTATTTCACAATTTACATTATACGGAGATTGCCGAAAGGGAAGAAGACCAAATTTTATGGATGCAGCAAGACCTGAACATGCTATAAATATTTATGAGTATTTCAATGATTGTTTAAGGGAAAATGGAGTACATGTGGAGACAGGTGAATTTGGCGCCATGATGGATGTAAATCTAATCAATGACGGTCCTGTTACCATTATAGTGGAAAGTAAAGAGAGAATCTGACAGTATGTTCAGATTCTCTCTTTGCATTTTAAAGGTAATTATTTAAAGTATTGGACGAAACCATTGTAGATACCTGTTGCGAGAAGCTCTTGGTATTGCTCCGAATTAATTAGCAATTCTTCATTCGGATTACTTAAATACCCTAATTCAGTCAAAACTGCAGGTGCATTATTTTCTCTAATTACGTGAAAATCTGCAAAACGAACGCCTCGGTCCTTAATGGATACTTGAGTTGAAATCGCTCCATTAATATCATTTGCTAATTCTTTCTGATTTTCATGGTAGTAATACGTTGTATGACCAGTTACACTTGGGTCTTCCTTGAGACTATCGAAGTGAATGCTAATAAAGGCATCTGCATGATAACTTGCGGAAATTCCAACTCGTGCCGGCAACGACACGTAATGATCATCACTTCTAGTTAAAATAACATTGGCACCTGCATTTTTTAATTTTTGATATAGCTTCATAGCTGTACTTAACGTCATATTTTTTTCGTAAGTGCCCCTATACCCAGTCGTACCTTTATCTTGCCCACCATGACCAGGATCGATAACGATGGTTTTTCCTTTAAGCCCACTTGTGGATTTAGTGGATGTTTTGTTTGTATTTTTATTTGAGATGTTAGTTGCACCATCATTATGTGTAGTATTTGGTACAGATACTAGCCATGAAGCTACAAAAGCAATTCCGCCATTTGAAAGTTGAATTTTATACCAATCATTAACTTTCTCTTGGATTGTAAAAGAATCGCCAGCATTTCCTCTTGCAACTATATTAGAATTTGTAGTTGCATCACTTCTTAAATTGGTTCCATTATATAGAATTGTTACGCTATCTTCCGTCTTGCCATTGGGAAGCTTTTCCGATGTTGTTTGAGTTGCTTTATTAACATACCAACCTGCAATCCATCCAACTTGATTGTTTATTAGTTTCACTTCAATCCAATTATTCATTTCTTTAATAATTTCAAAGCTTTGCCCATTTGTAACAGAACCTATAATCTTACCATCTAAAGAAGGGTTGTTTCGAACATTAAGAGAACTTACGCTTACCGATCCAATCATCTTTTGATTTGAATTTTTGGTTTCGCTTTTTTGCTCTTCCACACCACTTTTTACTTTTTGTACATACTGACCGCTAACCCATCCCTCTTGATTGTCCATGGAAAAATGAATCCAACCATTTTGATCTTCAAGAATGGTGACTTCATTGCCTGTATTTAACGTACCAATTGTATCGCTAGTTAAGTATGGTGAAGTACGAATATTGAGATGATCCACTGTAATTATTCCCTTTGTTACGGCTTGGATTTTCAGCTTATGATGAATGGAAAGAAAGCCTTTTGAGACCCAGCCATTCATTCCATCAACTGTAATGTTTATCCAATCTCCGTTTTGCGCTAAGGTTTTTACCACTTGGTCTTTTTGCAAAACTTTCAAAATGGAAGAGTCAGAGCTTGGCCCGCTTCTTAATCGCAATCCACTTACAGTAACAGTTCCAGATTCCTCGCTCATTGTGTTTGCTTCATTTAGTGAAACAAGCCAGCTTGCTGCCCAGCCTGTCTCTCCGGATGGCATTTTTATTTCATACCAATCACTTTTTTTCTGCAAAACAATAAATTGATCCCCTTTTTTTACTTGCTGCAGAATTGGATATGATAATCCTGGCCCTTTACGAATATTTAGTACAGGGGCATTGATGGTTACGCTATTTGTTTCCGCATGTGCTTTTTTCTCTGGTTGATTGATTCCAGTAAAGAAGAGTAAAAGTGTAAGAAAAATAAACGTTAGTTTTCTCCTCAAATGGAGAGTGCACCTCCTTATTTTTAATAGCTAATAAGGGATTTCCCTTTTTTATTGCCTCATGTATGTATTCTTGAAAAAATAAAAATGTCCTTTTTATGTAAGAAAAGATTTATCGTGGGGAAAGATAATAATATGACAAATTATGAGCAATTTACTTTCCCGACATTTCTATAAAAAGGAGAAAAAACATGAGATTAAGTAATAAGAATCAAATAAGTAATGCCGGAAGCAACCAAATTTTTCATACAGATTTACATCACTTTATGGAAAGAGAAAACCAAGCACAGTCGTTGGAACTTGCATCGGAATTCGGCTTAACCTTAGGCGAAGTAAAATTATTAAAAAAGAAATTGGAGCGCTCCTAGATTTTATCATTATTGACTTGACAATACGTTTTTAGCCTCGTATTATTATATAAATATAAAAGTACAATTCAAAATAAACTGTTGATAAAGCATAGTAGTTAAGAGTACACATGGAAAGAAAAGAGTTGCCTAGGCTGGAAGCACTCCGCATGATGACTTAGCGAATGAACACTTTGTAGGTTTCTTCCTGAAAAATTTATTTAGTAGGGAAAGAACGTAAAACAGGCGTTAACTGTTCTTAAGTGGAAGTGAAAGCTTCAATTAGGGTGGCACCACGGGAAACCAAACTCTCGTCCCTTGTTTTTTTAACAAGGGATTGGGGGTTTTTTTATTTTTCATAGCACAAATCTGTACATACCAAAAAAAACAAAAGGAGGAAATACGATGGCGATTCAGATTCCGAGAGGAACACAGGACATTTTACCTAGCCAAGTTGGTACATGGGAACTCATTGAAAACAAAGCAAAAGAAATTTGTCATAAATATCAATATAAAGAAATTCGAACTCCAATATTCGAACATACGGAATTATTTCATAAGAGCGGGGAAACGACAGATATTGTCCAAAAGGAAATGTACTCTTTTAAGGACCGCGGCGATCGTGATCTAACATTGCGGCCAGAAGGCACTCCTGCCGTTGTTCGTTCCTATGTGGAAAATAAAATGTTTGGTGATGCTAACCAACCTGTTAAATTATTTTATAATGGACCAATGTTTAGATATGAAAGACCGCAAGCGGGAAGATATCGTCAATTTGTACAATTTGGGGTAGAAGCGCTAGGAAGCCAGGATCCTGCTATTGATGCAGAGGTTATTTCACTCGCGATGGAGGTTTATCAAGGCCTAGGATTGAAACATTTGAAATTAGTCATTAACAGCCTTGGAGATAAGGAAAGCAGAATCGCACATCGCGAAGCTTTAATCAATCATTTCAAACCAAGAATTCATGAATTTTGTGGAGATTGTCAAAATCGTCTCGAAAAAAATCCATTACGAATTTTGGATTGTAAAAAAGATCGTGACCATGAATTAATGAAATCAGCACCACCTATTTCTGAATTTTTTAACGAAGAATCAAAGCAGTACTTTGATCAAGTTCTTGCTTATTTAGATGCTCTTAATATCAAGTATGAGATAGATCCTACACTAGTTAGGGGACTAGATTACTATAATCACACAGCATTTGAAATTATGAGCGAGTCGGAAGGATTCGGTGCCATTACCACTTTATGCGGAGGCGGTCGTTATAATGGACTGGTTCAAGAGATGGGGGGACCGGAAACACCAGGAATTGGATTTGCACTTAGTATTGAAAGACTAATTGCTGCATTGAAAGCAGAAGGTATTGAACTCGACACAGAAACAAAAGTGGATTGCTATGTTGTCTCCTTGGGTGATGAAGCAAAAATTCCATCCATGGTTTTATTACAACAGCTTAGAAAAGCTGGATATTCAGCTGAAAAAGACTATCTCGATCGTAAAATGAAAGCCCAGCTTAAATCAGCAGATCGAATTAAAGCGAAATTTGTAGCTATTCTAGGCGAAGACGAAATTAAAGGAAATAAAGTTGTCGTGAAAAATATGGAGAATGGTGAGCAGGTTGAACTTTCTATCTCAAACTTCATAGCAGATTTTGAAAAATTGGTTCAATAGGGAGGCAAGAGAAAATGTTTGGTCGAACATATTATTGTGGAGAAATTACGGAAAGCAAAATAGGAGAAATAGTTACGTTAAAAGGCTGGGTGCAAAAAAGACGGGATCTCGGAGGATTAATCTTTATTGATTTACGTGATCGTACGGGAATCGTGCAAATTGTCTTTAATCCTGCAAATTCACCAGAAGCACTAGCTGTTGCAGAAAAGATCAGAAGTGAATATGTTCTCGATGTTAAAGGCGAAGTGGTTGCAAGAAGTGAAGGAACAATTAATGAAACTCTAAAAACCGGAAAAGTAGAAATAAAAGTCGAGAACGTTTCAATAATAAATGAAGCAAAAACACCACCATTCATGATTGAAAATAATACAGATGTTTCTGAAGACTTAAGACTGAAATACCGCTACTTAGATTTGCGCAGACCGGTTTTGTTTGAAACATTTAAGATGCGACATGACGTAACAAAATCGTTTCGAAACTTTTTAGATGAAGAAGGCTTCTTAGATGTGGAGACACCTATCTTAACGAAAAGCACTCCTGAAGGGGCACGTGATTATTTAGTGCCAAGCCGTGTTCATCCAGGAGAATTCTACGCACTTCCGCAGTCACCACAAATATTTAAGCAATTATTAATGGTGGCAGGATTCGATAAATATTATCAAATTGCTAGATGCTTTAGGGATGAGGACTTACGGGCAGATCGTCAACCGGAATTTACACAAATCGATATAGAAACGAGTTTCTATAGTCAAGAAGACATTATGGAAATGACGGAAAGAATGATGGCGCGTCTGATGAAGGAAGTTAAAGGATTGGACATCGTTACCCCGCTTCCGAGATTAACTTATGATGAAGCGATGGGCCGCTATGGTTCAGATAAGCCGGATACTCGTTTCGGCTTAGAATTAGTTGATGTATCTGAACTAGTGAAGAATTCCGGCTTTAAAGTATTTTCAGGAGCAGTTTCTGCAGGTGGCCAAGTTAAAGCAATTAATGTAAAAGGTGCCGCAGATAAATATTCCAGAAAGGATATTGACGGCTTAACGGAATTTGTTTCTGTTTATGGCGCGAAAGGCTTGGCATGGTTAAAGGTGGAGGATGAAGGCTTAAAAGGTCCTATTTCTAAATTCTTTTCCGAAGAAGAACAAAATCAGCTTAGTCAACTACTAGAAACAGAAAATGGAGATTTATTACTATTCGTAGCAGATAAAAAATCTGTAGTAGCAGATGCACTAGGGGCATTACGTTTAAAACTGGGAAAAGAATTAAACTTAATTGATCAAAGCAAATTTCACTTCTTATGGGTGACCGATTGGCCGCTATTTGAATATGACGAAGAGCAAGGTAGATACTATGCAGCCCACCATCCATTTACAATGCCTGTAAGGGAAGAAATAGACAAATTAGATACGGATCCTGGTAGTGTTAAAGCGCAAGCATACGATTTAGTACTTAATGGCTATGAGTTAGGTGGAGGATCTCTACGTATTTTTGAACGTAATATTCAAGAAAAAATGTTCCAAACTCTTGGGTTTACAAAAGAAGAAGCGTCTGAACAATTTGGCTTCTTGTTAGAAGCGTTTGAATATGGCACGCCACCTCATGGAGGGATTGCCCTCGGGTTGGATCGAATTGTAATGCTTCTTGCAGGACGCACTAACCTTCGTGATACGATAGCATTTCCGAAAACAGCGAGTGCAAGCTGTTTATTAACAGAAGCACCGAGTGGTGTAAGTAAAGAGCAATTAGATGAACTTAATTTAGCTCTAAACTTAAAGAAACAGAAAGAGTAAGTTTTGTCGAGTTTGTTTCAAATAAATATTGGTTTTCGTTTTTTTTTAACATACTAATCAAGTCTAGTTTCTGGGCATTTTTTCTTAATATAGCCGCTTTTTTAAAGCTAAATGAGGAAATAATATATTTTTCGATTTAATAATTGGAAAAGTTAAAGAAAAAAGCCTTTGTCGGAATTAGTCAAACATTTCCAACTTTAGACACATTGAAATAGATATGAAACCGTGATATTCTATTTACAACACGATGAGTCCTGATATGTACGTTTTAGTACCCTATCGTTTTGACCGAACATTTCTACCTTCGGGAGTTCAGAGTTTCTTACTGGCATCCATGCCTTCCTTGCAAGGACGGATAATAGTTGGAACAGAACACCCACCTGCTGAGTGCGGGTTCAAAACACAAGGATTTTTTAAGGACGGCATGATTGGGGCTCATCACTCTATACTGAATTTCAACCCTCTACAGAAAGAGGGTTTTTATTTTTGGGTAAAATGATTCATATTGCAATTCCGCAATGAATTGTATATTCTTATTCAAGGAAGAAAAAGATGTTTTGGAGAGGTTCTTTTCTTAACATATGTTCTTTTTGTAGATAGAAACCTTATAAAATTTCTAATTTGGGTTAAGAATATTTAACTTCATTAAGAAAAGATGCCCGAAACTAAATCCACTTTAGAATTTATAACCATTTACGAAAAGCAACAGGTTAATATCGGCAGTTGGATTTTAACAATCAATACGAATACAGGCTTTGGAGATGATACATATGCTTCACCAATTTTCTCGTAATGAGCTTGCAATTGGATTGCAAGGACTTGATAAATTAAAAAATAGCACTGTAGCAATTCTTGGCATTGGGGGTGTTGGCTCATTTGCAGTAGAAGCACTCGCAAGAAGTGGAGTAGGGAAACTAATTTTAGTCGATAAAGATAGTGTAGATATTACTAATATTAATCGTCAATTGCCAGCACTCCTTTCTACAGTAGGAAAACCTAAAGCGGATCTCATGAAAGAAAGGATTAAAGATATTAATCCTAATTGTGATGTTATTGCACTAAATATGTTTTATACGGAAGAAACTTATGAAGAATTTTTTAGCTTTAATCTAGATTTTGTCGTTGATGCATCGGATACGATTATCTATAAAATTCATTTAATGAAAGAATGCTTAAAAAGGAATATCCCAATCATTTCAAGTATGGGTGCCGCTAATAAAATGGATCCAACACGCTTGCGGATTGCTGATATTTCAAAAACTCATACGGACCCAATTGCAAAGGTAATCCGTACTAAGCTTCGAAAGGAAGGGATTCGTAAAGGGATACCAGTTGTCTTTTCTGATGAAAGCCCAATCGTCATTCGGGAAGACGTCCGAAAAGTGGTTGGAAATGATGAAGCAACGATTCGTAAAGCAAAAATGCCGCCTTCATCTAATGCGTTCGTCCCTTCAACTGTTGGATTGTTTATGGCAAGCTATGTAGTGAATACCATCCTAAAGGATATTGAAATTAAACGTGTTAAAGATAAATAATAAATTGAAATAAGCTGCTAATGTATGCAGCTTATTTTTTTTGACAAAAATCTATTGACTTGTATTTCTGTACTAGTGTACTATTCAAATAGAACACTAATACAGAAGGTTGGGATATTAGATGATACCATTCAAAGGATTGTTGAAGAAAGAATTTTATATTACAAGACTTTGGTTTTTTACCTGGATCATTATTATGTTAATAGCTATCATTGCTTCCTACATCATCGCATCTCGAAACAATGAGCCGATGGTACCAGTGGGATTCCATATAGCTATATATGTTTTTCACTTCGGTTTTTTACCGCTTATGTTATTATCTTCGCTTAAGCTTGAGGGAAGAAACCAATTTTGGCTGCACAATCCGCAAGGCAGTAAGACACTGTTGTTAGCGAAAGTAACTATCATATTTATTTATCAAGCGATATCGCAGTTAATTCTCACTGTTTCATATTTATTTGTGTACAAATATGTTTTAGATCATGGTAGTCAAATAGTGTATTTTTCATTTCCAACAATTTCCTTTATATACTTTTTTTCATTACTAACAGGCTTGTATTGGTCTTGTTGGATTCTCTTTTATTGGTGTGTATATCACTCACTAGGGAAATATCCGATTATTAAGAAAATAAGATGGTTATTCCTTCTGTTTTTGCTTTTTATTTTTAATGCAATTGTATTCTTTTTAATGAAAATAGCCAATTTAGCAGACAACATTTTAAATTGGAAGTTGCCGGTACATATTAATCCGGACTTCAATTATGATAAAACCTCTCATGGTTGGAGCATGCAATTTGATTTATTACAAATTTCGATTATCCCTATTATTGTCTATGCCTTCATCGGAATTGCACTTTATTTTGCGGCTAGCTGGTTATTGGATAAAAAAGTTGAGGTGTGAGTTATGACAGAAGAATTTCAAACATCCAAACCAATATATTTACAAATTGCCGAAAGAATTTTTCAGCAAATTGTTAGAGGTGAAATGGCATCTGGAGAAAAGCTAGCATCTGTAAGAGAAATGGCTATTCTAACCGGTGTAAATCCAAATACAATCCAAAGAACTTATAGTGAGATGGAGAGGATGGGAATTGTGGAAACGAAAAGGGGACAGGGGACATTTATTACAGAAAATAAGGAAATACTTGCGGAATTAAAAATTCGGATGCAAACAGAGATTATTGAGTCGTTTGTGAGAAGTATGAAAGATATTGGTTTTTCGAAAGAGGAAATAGTGTTAGGATTACAGGATTATTTAAGTGGATGTGATAATCATGATTGAATTAAGAAATGTCTCCAAAAAATATGGGAAGGATTTTTCACTGAATGACGTTTCCATAACTTTTAAACCAGGTAAGATATATGGGTTGCTTGGCCCAAATGGGAGCGGTAAATCAACTACTCTTAAAATGATAAGTGGTTTGGTCTATCCGAATAAAGGGGAAATATTTGTAGACGGGGAGATAGTCAATCGGAAAATTTCGAGTAAAGTTTCCTATTTGACAGAGTTGGATATGTTTTATGATCCTTTTACTGTCCAACATTTTATTGAGTTTTATTCCACCCAATTTTCGGACTTTGATATGGAACAAGCAAATACGCTTGTAGAAGATTTAAAACTTGATCGAAACAAAAAAATTAAACAATTGTCAAAAGGAAATCGCGGCCGCTTAAAGCTTGTTGTTGCCCTTTCTAGAAAGGCACCTATCTTGCTTTTAGATGAGCCATTTTCTGGATTAGACCCGATGGTTCGCGATTCGATTGTAAAGAGTCTATTAAGTTATATTGACCTTGAGGAGCAAACCGTTATTATTGCTACCCACGAGATTGATGAGATAGAACCATTATTAGATGATGTTGCGGTTATATATAATGGGAACTTTATAGGTGTACAAAACGTAGAAAGATTACGGGAAGAACAAGGGGTTTCTATTTTACAATGGTTTAAAAAATCTATAGAAGAAAATAGAATATATGGAGGAGAGAAGGAATGAACCCGGTAGTTGAGCTAAAAAACGTCACAAAAGTAATAAAAGGGAAAAAAATTATTGATAATTTGAGTTTTGCAATTAATGAAGGTGAAGTATTTGGATTTTTAGGTCCTAACGGTGCCGGAAAAACAACTACTATTCGGATGATTGTAGGATTGATGGGGATTACCTCTGGAGAAATTATTATTTGCGGTAACAGTATTACGAATAATCATGATGAGGCACTTCGCAATGTCGGGGGAATCGTCGAAAACCCTGAAATGTATAAATTTTTAACAGGGTATCAAAACTTAATGCAGTATGCTCGCATGATCAAAGAAATTACAAAAGAAAAAATAGATGAAGTAGTGCAGTTAGTTGGTCTGACTGATCGTATCCATGATAAAGTGAAAACTTATTCTCTCGGGATGCGACAACGTTTAGGATTAGCGCAAAGTCTCCTTCACGATCCGAAAGTCATGATTTTAGATGAACCAACGAATGGGTTAGATCCAGCAGGGATTAGAGAAATCCGCGATCATTTGCGTATTTTGTCAAAAGAAAAAGGAATGGCAATAATTGTTTCCAGTCACCTTTTAGCAGAAATGGAAATGATGTGTGATCGCATTGCTATCATTCAAAATGGGAAGTTGATTGATGTTCAGCAGGTTCATGAATTTGTAAGTGGAAATGTTCAAAAGTATTTTATTGAATTAGATGTAACAAGTCTACATACTGTTCAAAACCTAGCAAATTTACCTTTTGTGCAACAGGAAAATGGGATTGAAGTAGAAGTGGAAAAGGAACAAATCCCAGATGTTATTAAACAATTAGTAGAAAGCGGTGTACGTATTTACGAAGTGAAAGCTGTATCAAGATCTCTGGAAGATAGATTCTTAGAAATAACTAGCAAGGAGGAAGTAACGAATGCTTAATCTTGTGTATAATGAGTGGTTGAAAATATTTAAACGCCCAGGAACATTTGTGATGATTGGTTTAATTATTATTGGGGTTATTGGAATGGGTGCGATACAGAAAATTTATTTAGATAAACATGATCAAGATAAAAATTGGAAAGCTACAGTCACTGCTGAAATCAAAAGTGATGAAAACATGATGAATCAAATGCCGAAAATAGCTCAAGGCGATTTTAAACAAAAAATCGAGATAAATAAATATCGGTTACAACATAATATTCCACCAGAAACAAAAACATCAATGTATTCTTTTATCGATGATAGTTCCAATCTCATTACTTTTGCGGGTCTTTTTACCATTATTATTGCCGCAGGGATTGTAGCGAGCGAATTTGGTTGGGGAACGATTAAGCTATTACTGATTAGACCGATAAAGCGTTCCAAGATTTTATTATCCAAATATTTTACGGTTCTATTATTTGGTGTATTAATGAGCGCTATTCTATTTATCAGTGCTTCTTTAGTCGGTTTAATACTTTTTGGCGCAGATGCAGGTGAAAATGTTCATTTGGCCTATGCAAACGGTCACGTAGTGGAAAATAGTATGCTATTATTTTATGTGAAAAAATTCTTGTTATCATCCATTGATGTCCTTATGCTTGCAACAATGGCATTCATGATTTCAGCTGTATTCCGAAATAGTTCACTTGCAATTGGTATCTCCATTTTCTTATTGGTAATGGGTTCAAGTATAACAACTATGTTAGCTATGAAATTTGATTGGGCTAAATATATATTATTTGCAAATACGAATTTAATGCAATATGTGGACGGACATCCAATTGTTGAAGGTATGACACTGGGATTCTCTATTACAATGTTAATTATTTACTTTGTTGTTTTTCAATTACTTGCCTTTAGTGTATTTATAAAGAGGGATGTAGCGGCTTAGGTGAACATTTTAATCAGCATCATATATAATGATTGCTGCTAATCAAAATATTAAAAGAGGACACAGAATCCGTTATATTTACAAAATGACCATAAATTAAAGGGAAAGAGGACAGAGAATCCGCTATTTTGGAAAAACTCACCAAAAACACTATGAAAACACTGCTTTTTTGCAAAATAGCGGATCGTATGTCCGCAAACATAGGGAAATATGCCGTTTTGTCACAGATAGCGGATCTGGTGTCCACCAAGTTTAATAAGACCAAAATTCATTTAGCTTTGTCGCAAAGTATTCTATCATATCTTAACCAAAACAGTTAACAATAAGCCAAATCATATTGAGATTTGGCTTTTTATGCTGCTCCATAAAAACAGTACCACTCGGATTCTTAATTTTTTGCATTTCTAATTAATTTTTCATAAACACCCGCAAGAGCTTGTTCAAATTTACCATTCTGTTTTGGTTTATAATAGGCTATCCCTTTCAGCGTGTTAGGTAGATATTGTTGATTGACCCAGCCATTTTCATAATCATGAGGGTATTTATAGTCAAGACCTCTCCCTAATTGTTTGGCGCCTTGATAATGTGCATCTTTTAAATGTATTGGCACATCTCCGCTTTTCCCTGCTCGAATATCGGCTATAGCTTCATCAATTGCGATGATAGCTGAATTTGATTTTGGCGATAAGCAAAGTTCGATAACTGCATTTGCCAATGGGATTCTTGCCTCTGGAAATCCGATTTTTTCAGCTGTTTGGATGGCGGCGAGAGTTCTTGCTCCTGCTTGAGGACTTGCTAATCCAATGTCTTCATAGGCGATAACGAGCAAACGCCGGCTAATACTTGGAAGATCCCCTGCTTCTATAAGTCTTCCTAAATAATGTAGGGCTGCATTCACATCACTTCCCCGGATTGACTTTTGAAATGCACTTAGCACATCATAATGGCCATCTCCATCTTTGTCGTGTGTAAAAGCCTTCTTCTGTAGGCACTCATCCGCTATATCCACTGTTATATGGACAATACCATTTTCATCAGGTGTTGTTGATAAAGCTGCTAATTCCAGTGCATTAAGTGCACTGCGGACATCTCCATTACTTGCGGAAGCGAAATGAAGGAAGGCATTTTCGTCTATTTCTAGTTGCTTGTTTCCTAACCCTCGTTCAACGTCATTTAGGGCATTATTTAACGCTATTTTCATTTCTTCCAATGTAAGTGGGTACAACTCGAAAATCTGACATCTACTTCTAATGGCTGGATTAATCGCATGGTATGGATTGCTTGTTGTTGCACCAATTAAAATAATCATTCCATTTTCTAGATAAGGAAGAAGGAAATCCTGTTTGGCCTTATCAAGGCGATGTACTTCATCGAGAAGTAAAATAACCTTCCCCGACATTTTCGCTTCTGCAGCAACAATTTCCATGTCTTTTTTATTATTTGTAACGGCATTTAGTTTTCGAAAGGCGTATTTCGTGCTGCCTGCAATGGCGCTGGCAATCGAAGTTTTTCCAATGCCGGGAGGACCATATAAAATCATAGAAGATAATTGTTTTGCCGAAACCATACGGTGGATGATTTTTCCTTCCCCGACAAGATGCTGCTGTCCTGCTACTTCATCGAGTGTCCTCGGCCGCATTCGATAGGCTAATGGTTGATCATTCATTATTTCCCTCTCCATAAAATGTAATAGTTCTATTAGTATATCATTACATCTTGTTTTTTCGCTAAATTTGTCCTACGATTCCCACTTATCCCTTCCGATATATGAGAATGCATCTTTTATTTCTCATATGGTATAATGTCTTAAGCTAACTATATATTCGAGTACCAGATGAATTGAGGAGTACGAATGAAAGATATAAGCGTATTACTGGTTCGATTTCTTATTTTTGTGATAGGATTACTTATCATGGCGTGCGGACTTGATTTAATGATTGTGGCTGATTTTGGAGCTACACCATGGGATGTTTTACATGTGGGTTTAAATCAACATTTTGGTTTAACGATTGGAAGTTGGTCGATTATTGTCGGCTTTTTTGTTTTAGCGATATCAGCTATTTTAATGAAAAAATGGCCCAAACTAGGTGCTTATTTAAATATGCTTTTAGTTGGAATGTTTATGGATATGCTTTTTCACTTATCATTCATGCATACACCTGTGTCAACTCTTGGAAAGATAGTAATGTTTGGTGCGGGAGTCATCATTAATGGAATCGGTATGGGAATTTATATTTCCGCCCAGTTAGGAGCAGGTCCTAGAGATAGTTTTATGCTTGTATTTACAAAACTAACAGGTTGGAAGGTTTCACATGTTAGACGTTTAATGGAAGTAATCGTTTTGCTATTGGGTTGGCTATTAGGTGGTCCGGTTTATTGGGGAACAATTATTTTTAGTGTTTCCATCGGTACGATAGTTGGAATTGCTTTGCCTAAATTTCAACTTTTAACAGATACCATTATTGAAAAAATAAAGAATAAAAAATGGAATAAAGATATAAATAGAGGTGCTAATGTATGAAAATATCTACAAAAGGTCGATATGGATTAACGATCATGATTGAATTGGGAAAAAGATACGGAGAGGGGCCAATTTCCTTAAAGACAATTGCGCAAATTCATGATTTATCCGAGCATTATTTGGAACAACTAATTGCTCCATTAAGAAATGCAGGTTTGGTAAAAAGTATAAGAGGTGCATATGGTGGGTATATTTTGGCTGATGAACCATCTAATATAACGGCTGGAGATATTATTAGGGTCTTAGAGGGTCCTATCAGTCCCGTGGAAGGCATTGAAGACGAAGAGCCTGTAAAACGTTCTTTATGGATCCGAATTCGTGATGCAGTAAAAAACGTTCTTGATAACACGACAATTGAAGATTTAGCTAATTATAAGGATGAAGGCGAAACAGACTCTTATATGTTTTATATTTAATGGTAAGAAAAATTGAGGTGATGAAAATGGAACGAATTTATTTAGATCATGCTGCTACTTCGGCAGTACATCCTAAAGTAGTGGAAAAGATGATGGATGCTCTAAGCAATTCTTTTGGAAATCCTTCGAGCATACATTCGTACGGACGTGAATCAAGACAGCTTCTCGACGAAGCGAGAACAATGATTGCAGGAAGTATTGGAGCACATTTTAACGAAGTCATTTTTACGAGCGGTGGAACTGAGGCAGACAACTATGCCATTATTGGGACAGCAGAAGCAAGACAGGAGCAAGGGAAACATATTATTACTAGTAAGATTGAGCATCACGCTGTTCTTCATGCTTGCCAATATTTAGAGAAAAAAGGATTTGAAATTACGTATTTAGATGTGGACCAAGATGGCAGTGTAAAAGCAGAAGATGTCCAAAATGCTCTCCGTGATGATACCATTTTAGTGACGATTATGTATGGAAATAATGAGGTTGGCAGTATTCAACCTATTAAGGAAATCGGTGAAATTCTAAAAGATCATGGAGCATATTTCCATACGGATGCTGTTCAAGCCTATGGCGTTATAAAATTAAATGTGGAAGAGCTTAAGGTGGACATGCTGTCTGTTTCAGCCCATAAAATTAATGGTCCAAAAGGAATTGGATTTCTATACATTCGAAATGGCATAAAAATCGTCCCACGTTCACATGGCGGTGAGCAGGAGTTAAAGAGACGAGCCGGTACCGAAAATATCAGTTCGATTGCAGGATTTGCTGAGGCAGTAAAAATTGCACAAGAAGCATTTGAAGAAAAGCAAGCATTGTACAGAAAATATAAAGAAACTTTTATTGATATATTAACAAAGAATCAGGTGGAGTTTTCGTTAAATAGTACGATGGAACAATCACTCCCACATGTTTTAAATATAAGCTTCCCTGGTACGGACGTAGAATCGTTATTAGTGAATTTAGATATAGCTGGTATAGCAGCGTCAAGCGGATCTGCATGTACAGCTGGCTCCATTGAACCGTCCCATGTATTAGTGGCAATGTATGGTAGTGTTTCTGAACAACTTAGAAATTCTATACGTTTCAGCTTCGGTATTACTAATACGTTAGAACAAATAGAAGATGCAGCTGAAATGGTTTCAAGCATTGTACGTCGTTTCCAGGTTGGGCTCTTTTCTTAAACTTGTTGTTTAAAACAAAATTCTTGAATTTTTTTCTTTCTGCTATTAAAGTACTAATTATTTAGAAAAGATGCCTAAAAACTAAACTAATTAGGATTTTTGCTAAAGAAATGAGAAGCAACAATTGAAAGGGACGACTGTAGACTAGAAAGAAGGAGCAAAAAATGAATAAATTACCAAAAGATACAAGAGTAGTGGTAGGTATGTCAGGTGGAGTAGATTCATCAGTAGCCGCATTACTTTTAAAAGAACAAGGTTATGACGTTATCGGTATTTTTATGAAAAACTGGGATGATACCGATGAATTTGGCGTTTGCACGGCAACAGAAGATTATAACGATGTCATTAGAGTATGTAATCAAATCGGAATCCCTTATTATGCAGTGAATTTTGAAAAACAATATTGGGATAAAGTATTTACGTATTTCCTTGATGAATATAAAGCGGGAAGAACTCCGAATCCAGATGTAATGTGCAATAAAGAAATTAAATTTAAAGCTTTTCTTGAACATGCTACGAATCTTGGGGCTGACTATTTAGCAACAGGTCACTATGCACAAGTAGCATTTCAAGATGGCGAATATAAAATGCTAAGAGGTTTGGACGAAAATAAGGATCAGACGTATTTCTTAAACCAATTACAACAACATCAATTGGAAAAAGTAATGTTCCCTATTGGAAATATCAATAAAAAACGAGTACGTGAAATTGCTTCAGAAGCAGGTCTTGCTACTGCAACGAAAAAAGACAGTACAGGAATTTGTTTTATCGGGGAAAGAAACTTTAAGGAATTTTTGAGCAATTATTTACCTGCTCAACAAGGGAAGATGAAAACTTTAGACGGAAAAGTTATGGGTACACATGATGGCCTAATGTATTACACAATCGGACAAAGACATGGTCTCGGAATCGGCGGCTCAGGTGATCCTTGGTTTGTAGTCGGCAAAGATTTAAAAGAAAATGTGCTTTTTGTGGAGCAAGGCTTTGATCATGAGTCAATGTATTCTGATTCAATTACAGCAGTAAATGTCAGTTGGGTTTCTAATCATAAAAAGCCGGAAAGCTTCCAATGTACAGCTAAATTCCGTTACCGTCAACCAGACCATAAAGTAACGGTTCAACTATTGCCTAATGATGAAGTAAAGGTTATTTTTGATGAACCTGTTCGTGCAGTAACCCCTGGACAAGCTGTTGTTTTTTATGATGGTGAAGAATGTCTCGGCGGCGCGACTATTGATAAAATTTATAAAGATGAACAACAATTACTATATGTCGGTTAGACCCTTCTCGCTTTTGTGAAGGGTTTTTTTTTCCTACACAAGAAAGAGAATGGGTCAACATTATGATATAATTACTCATATAAAATTGATGGAAAACCGGAGTGTGGAAGATGGATAAGAATAAGCAAGGTATCAAACATTTACAAGCAGGACAATATGAAGAAGCAATTAAATATTTTAGTGAGGCTATTGAAGAAAATCCACAAGATCCAGTGGCATATATAAATTTCGGGAACGTTCTTGCAGCAGTTGGAGAAAATGACAGGGCGATAAACTTTTACAATAAAGCGATTCAGTTGGATGAAAAGGCATCATCTGCCTACTATTGCTTAGGAAATTTATTTTTTAATCTAGATCAGTATTCTGAAGCAGCTGGTCAGTTTGAAAAGGCAATAAAAATGGGTCTACAAACAAATGATGCTTATTATATGCTTGGCATGTGTTTTGTGCATTTGGATAATACACGCTTAGCAATTCCATATTTACAAAGAAGTGTTGAATTGAATTCAGAAGATGTAGAAGCACAGTTTCAATATGGTCTTGCGCTAGCAAAATGTGAGATTTATGAGGAAGCAACGAAGCAATTTAAAGCTGTTATTGAAAAGGATTCTACTCATGCGGATGCCTATTATAATTTAGGTGTAGCGTATTTTGGAGTTTACGATAAACCAGATCAAGCATTTGCTTATTTTACAAAAGCATTGGATATTCAACCTGACCACATGTTAGCTGGTTATGCTTTAAAAATGATTGAAAAAATGAAGGACCCGCAGTAAGGGGGGCTTTACTTGGAACGACAAAATTCCATGGATTTGTTTGAAAATGAGGAAAAGTATATTAAAGGCAGGCATCTCGTTACTATTTTTCATAATGAACAAAACCTTTATTCGGTTATTCGTATCAAGGTAGATGAAACAAACGAGGATGCAGCAGATAAGGAAGCAATCATAACTGGCTACTTTCCGAAAATGCATGAACAAGAAACCTACATTTTCTATGGAGGTTTCCAGGAACACCCGAAATTTGGACTTCAATATCAAGCAAAACATTTTAAAAAGGAAATTCCTCAGACGAAACAAGGAATTGTTGCCTATCTTTCCAGCGAGCTTTTCAGCGGAATCGGTAAAAAAACAGCAGAGCGTATTGTGGATGATTTAGGCGAAAATGCGATCAGTAAGATATTAGAGACCCCTTCTTTACTAGATAAAGTTCCAAAGCTCCCTCCTGAAAAAGCCAAACTTTTATATGATAAACTCATCGAACATCAAGGCTTGGAACAAGTAATGATTGGTCTGAATCAATACGGATTTGGTCCGCAAATTTCCATGAAAATCTACCAAGTATATAAAGAACAAGCACTTATAATACTACAGCAAAATCCATATCGTCTTGTTGAGGATATTGAAGGAATTGGGTTTGGTCGTGCAGACGAGCTTGGAAAATCACTTGGAATTACTGGAAATCATCCTGATCGAATCAAAGCGGGAATTAAATATACAGTCGAAATAGAATGTCTTCAAAATGGACATGTTTATGTAGAAGCAGAAGAGTTACTGCCAAATGTAAAAAAACTGCTCGAGGATCATCAATCATTTGAAATACAGTTCACAGAAATTTCGGCAGAATTAATCAAAATGGAAGAAGAAAGTAAATTAGTAATCGAAAATAAACGTATTTATCTTCCTTCTCTTTTTTTCTCAGAAAAAGGCATTGTAACGAATATTCAAAGAATCATGTCTCAAGAAGATTATAATGATCAATTTCCGGAATCAGAATTTTTGTTAGCACTAGGAAAGCTGGAGGAACGGATTCGTGTGCAATATGCACCGTCTCAAAAAGAGGCAATCCAAACAGCACTCATGTCGCCAATGATGATTCTAACCGGAGGTCCAGGAACTGGAAAGACAACCGTTATAAAAGGCATTGTGGAGCTTTATTCCGAGTTACATGGCTGTTCGTTAAATCCTAAGGACTACAGCAAAGATAATCCATTTCCAATTGTTTTGGCGGCACCAACTGGGAGAGCCGCAAAGAGAATGTCGGAATCTACTGGTTTACCTGCTATGACCATCCATCGGCTTTTAGGTATGACAGGACAGGAAGGGATGGATGAGGATGATGATCGAACCATAGATGGCAAATTTATTATTATTGATGAAATGTCAATGGTTGATACTTGGCTTGCCCATCAATTATTGAAGGCATTGCCAAACCACATCCAGATCATTTTAGTTGGCGATGAAGATCAGCTCCCATCTGTTGGTCCTGGTGTCGTTCTTAAAGATCTTTTGCGTTCACAAGTAATTCCTACGGTAAGATTAACAGATATATATAGACAAGCAGATGGTTCATCCATTATCGAATTAGCGCATGAAATTAAGAACGGCCATGTACCACCAAACCTTATGAAGCAGTATAGTGATCGTTCTTTCATAAGATGTACTACACAGCAAATACCAGAAGTGGTTGAAAAGGTTGTTTTAAGTGCAAAACGAAAAGGACATTCTGCAAAGGATATACAAATTTTAGCACCTATGTATCGCGGCCCTGCTGGAATCGATCGGTTAAACACGTTGCTCCAGGAAATATTAAATCCGAATACTGACAAAAGTCGCAAGGAACTTCAATTTGGAGAAGTTAAATATCGCATTGGTGACAAAGTACTGCAGCTCGTTAATCAGCCAGAACAGCATGTTTTTAATGGGGACATCGGAGAAATAATTTCTATTTTTTATGCAAAGGAAAATACCGAAAAGCAAGATATGATTATTATCTCCTTTGACGGAATTGAAGTTACGTATACGAGACAGGATTTTAACCAATTCACCCACGCTTTTTGTTGCTCTATTCACAAATCACAAGGCAGTGAATTTCCGATTGTTATTTTGCCTGTTGTGAAAAGCTATTATCGAATGCTGCGGAGAAATTTACTATATACAGCCATTACAAGAAGTAAACAATTTCTTATATTATGTGGGGAAGAGGAAGCATTTCGCCTTGGAATTGAACGAGAAGATGACGGGCAGAGAAAAACGACTTTATGTGAAAAATTATGTCTCATAAATAATCGTGATATTGAAGATCAGTCCACAGAAAAAAGTCATTATATTTTAACGGAAGAAATCATCTTAAAAATTGATCCAATGATTGGCATGGAAAACGTTACACCTTATGATTTTATGTAGGAGGGTTGAGAAAGAAGCATAAATAGTATGAAAAACGTTGGTATATCAAGGGTTTAGAGCGTTTTTAATCTAGTTTAAAGAATACCGTTCTTTCCCGTTTAGTGTTAAAAAAGTGTGACTTTTTATGTGACTTTCAAGATGAGTGTGACTATAAGTGTGACTAATATTGAATACAAGTTTAATTAATTATTTATATATCCTAGAATATTTGTATAGGATCCCCTTTCCAGTAACGGGTTTGGTTTATAGGAAGAAAATGTATAAAACAATATAAATAACAATGAGTAAATAGGGTATTTATATCCTATTTACTCATTACAGGAATTCATAAAAAAATATAGTAATTTATAATAAAGTTCTAAAGGCTACTTAATAATAGCTAGGCAATGTATTGTATAAAAATATATTGTTTTTTTAAGCATTTCTGTTATAATAAAGTTAACCGTTGGAAGGCATGGGTAGTGCCTGAATCCAAATATTCCATTTGCGGGATTAAGAATGGTATACCATTCTTTTTTTTTTGCATTTTTTAGGAGGAAAAAAATGTCTAATTTGGATACACCGTTCAATATCGAGGACCAAATAGTTTTAATGAAAAAATATGTTGTATTTACGAAAAAAGTTAAAATGAGAAGATTATTGAGTTATGCGGGATATTTTAGAATAAGCAGATACGGTAAATATTTATTATCTTTTACTAACACATTGGGAAACAAACCAAATCAGGAATTATTATTTAATATATATGATTTTGATATTGAGTTAAGAAAATTATTCTTTTCGTATTGTAAGAAAGCGGAAATTCAATTTAAAAGTCATTTAGCAAATACGGTTTCGTTAAATACAAGTGATCAAATTTTTTATTTAAATGATACCTACTTTACTAAAACACGTGGCGAAAACGATAGACAAAAAAGAAAGAGTAATGTTGTTTTCTATTCAAAGTATAAAAAGTCTATAGTGGAAGAAGAAAAAAAATTGAGGACAAATGTCCATAAATACCCCGAATTTAAGGAGTACCGACGCGGTGGTAGTCGTGCTAGTAAGAAGATACCATGCTGGGCAGCTTTTTCGTATTTTGAATTCGGTTTGATAACTCATATGTACTCGTATCTTCGCGGAGATTTGAGAAAAGATGTTTTAACGTATGGTTATTCACAGAAAAAATACGGAAAGCCAACAACCAAACAAATGGATACATGGCTTGATGCCATAAGGAATCTAAGAAATGTTTGTTCGCACCATAATAAATTAGTGGGAAAAACATCATCTGTTGTTCTATTAGATAGTACTGATGATCCAACCTTATTATCTAGTGATACAGACTTGTTTTCAAGAATATATGCATTGAAGAAAGTCTTAGATGTAGAAGATAATTTAAGATTGAAAAAGGATCTTCAAAAGGTTATAAAAAATGCTAAGTTTAATATTTATCAATTCAACATTCTTCCAATCGACTGGGAAACTAAGTTTGACCTAATAAATCTCTTATAAGTAAACATAAAAGACCTTTAAGTAGCATAAAATATTTTTACCATCGGAAGGCATGGGTAATGCCTGAATCCAAATATTCCATTTGTGGGGGGAGTGAAACTATATGTTTCACTCCTTTTTAACGCCTAAGAGGAAGATTGTTCAACTGTTTTGAAACTCGATACAAACTAGCCTTTGATACTCCTGTTATTTCTGCAATTTCGTATGAAGTATATTGATTTGAGTGATAAAGTTTAATCTCTTTCTCCACGGACTTTTTTTCTTTTTTGGGTCTACCTCCGATTCTGCCCTTCGCTATTGCTTGCCGAAGGGTGGCTTTTTTCTTCTTTGACTAAAGGGGCAGGATAGTTCAATAAGAATTTTATCCATATATGCTTAATCAGTATATTTCGTTAATTTATCTAATTCTTTATCAGAAACATACCGATGCTTGTAATTTATAACATTGTATTTAGTATATTTTTCCCCAGGTATTCGAATAGTCATTTGAATTAACTTAAAAGGTGGGTTCAGTGGTCCTTCAAATCCAATAACCCTTAATGATACATCATACGAATCATTTTCATAATCTCTTGAGATTTTTTCAATTCTTTCAAATGTAAATAACTGTCTATCACCGTGAGTATCCATAATTTCAAGGATAGTTCCGCCGAGGTATTTTAAAAAAGCTAACTCCATTATGGAAGGACGTTGATTTTGTGGGATTATTTCTGTTTTGATTTTAGCTTCTATGTTATTTGTGTACGAGATGAAAAAGATAAGAAAGAGCAATACAATTTTTCTCATTTTCTAATCCCCCTGTATTTAGTTATCTTATTTTTTACAAGAAGATAGGCTTTATTCAAAAGAAAAAACTCTTCTTAAGCTAAGGGGCAGGTTAGTTGAAGAATGATTCAATGATGAGCATTCCCGTTTTATAGAATCTAAGAGGGTATATAACGAAGAATTTACTCCACCTAAATAGGCACATTAAACTTATGATTAATTTACCTATTTAGTTATGGGATGGTGATAATTTTGAGTTTCTTAAAAAAAATCTCTTGTTTGTTAGTTGTTTTTTTAGTTTTTGTAAATTTGATTGGTCGTGAAGCAATCGCATCAGATGGTGAAATTACGCTAAAAGAAGCGATTGACATTGGATTCCAGAGAGCAAAAGAATGGAATGTAAAAGCCACACTTAAAAGAGTAAACAGTGTGGATGAAACGATGGGAGGTTCAAGAGGAGGAGTAGGGAAACGCTTTAAATGGTTTGTTCACTTTATGGTTCCAGGTACAGATGATTATTTACTAATTGGTATCTCAGAAAAGAAGATTACTGTGTTTAAACCAATTAAGCAACCTAGTCGGGAGCCAATAATAACCTATGATGAGATTAAGTTAGATAGCTCTGATGTTCTCCAAATAGCAAAGGATAAATATGGACTAAAAAAAGGAAAAGATTGGGCAACAGGATATCATTTTACACTTGATAGTATCGATGGTATGCCCATTCTGACAGTATTTGGGAATGATCGAGATAACCGTTTTACTCGAATTTCATTCAATGCCCAAAACGGAGATGTAGTCAGTGCCATTCATAAAGTACCTTTCGGTGGAGGATTAATATCCAAACGTATTGGTACCGATAACCTAACAAAAAAAGGGATGGCGATTACGGGGGTTGTAGGAGGAAACGAATATTTAGTGGTATGGGGAGACAAAAAGCCAACACAATTTAGCACAACCAACCAACCTTTTATTGAATGGAGCCATAACAATGGAGAAACATGGACAGAACTACAAGTTAATAATTATGTAACACACATGTGGTTTGATAAAAATAATCAATTATATGCAGCAACCGAAAAAGAATTATGGGCAGGGATTACATCAAAAAGTAAAGGAAAGAAAATTCTTTCATTAGAACACATGATTGAGAAAATCGATTATTCAATCAACAACCATATAGCTGTGATATCAAAAGGAAAGATTTACTATACGAACAATCAAGGCAAGAGTTGGGAACAAGCTATTGTACACAAACCATTTTATGTGGTTCAAATCTCGGATAATGGTGATTTGGTAGGATTCACAGAAGAAAGGAAGATTTTGCAAAAAACAAATGATGGATGGAAAGAGATAACCATGCCGAATAGTAATGATGTACCTGAGGATATGAAAGTAATTAAAAATAGGCTTTTCATTACTACACAAAGTGGAATTTGGATCCGAAATCTTCAAGAAGGAAAATGGAGAAAAATTCAAGTTGATGAAATGGTAGTTAAACTTATTAAAAAAGGAGAGAAATTATTCGGAATCACGAGCAGAGGTGAAGATATTTATTACATCAACACGAATGATGAAAGAAAATCTGAAAAAGTTTTTGATGCGAGGGATTTCATCGTTTGGGATGTGGATATCATGGGAGATACGTTATGGATTGCAACTATACCAGATTATTCGTGGGAAGAAATAACGATAAAGCAGAGACGATAAAAAGTTCAAGTGTATATCCATGAAAAAATATAATGTGAAACATTTTACTTAAAATAAAGGCGGCGTTGATCCAATAAGGATTGTTGCCTTTTTTTGTTATAGGTTTTTATTGTGCTAACGGGGCATTCCATTAATAAGGGATGCTCTTTTCTTATTGAAGTAAAGAGGCAGGTTAGTGGAATAAGGAACCATCTTAGGGAACACTAAAATGAGGTGTGAACTAATCAAGAGGTATTGTTTTTTTTTTCTACGAAATAGGCAAATATAAATGGAATTAATGGTATAAGAGCAAGTAATCTAAACCAATTATTTGCACCAAGAAAATAAAGCATTGGAAGTATCAATGCTATCCCACTTACATTGAACGAAAGACGTGATTTCACAAATAATCCGTAAATAAAAAACAGCAAACCAATTCCCGTTAACGCCCATAAAGCGAATACAACCCAATTAATAGCCATATTTATCTCCCCAATTTCAACTAATGTCTAAGAGTAATTCTAACAGAAAATTCAATTTAATATATTTATATTTTTTTCTGTAAAAAGCAACATTCCTTACGAAAACAGCCTTTTTTTAAAAATGAATGAAAATTTGACATAAAACATTCCCTTTTATTTAATACTTTCGGCAGAAAAAAGGGAATACCTTTATAAAAATAAAAAAAACGGAAATGTTAAGGTGCATAAAGAGGTGTGTTATGAAAAAATTTGTCATTTTAAGCATAATCCTAATAGGATTGTTAATTAGTACTTCCGCATTATTGGTTAAAGGGAAAGAACAACCACCGATGGTAGAAGAACAATACTACTCAGTAGGATTTGAGCAAGGTAAAACAGCCATAAAAAAATTCACAAGGGAATTCAAAGTAAATCCATTAATAGGTATTTCAAATGTTTTACCCTTTAAAGAATCACATTGTTTTGGATACTTTAACAGCAAAATGGACGATGGGAATCCTATTTTACATGTAGATTATATTAATGATCGTAATTTTGCCTTGTTCAAAGTGATGGTTTTCCCGATAAATCCAGGAGAAAAATTAAAACATAATCAGACTGAAAAGCTATCTGGTATGACTGATGGCACACCATTCTCCTTTAGAAAAGATAAACTGTTTACATTTCGATTTAATACCAGTAAGTGGGGGTATGTGCTTGTATCGAATTTTAAAGGAGAAAATACTAGTATCAGTACTGATGATTTTATAAAGATTGCACAACTTATTAAAGCAAATGAAAAAATAAATTCAACGTTAAAAAGAGTCCTCCAAAAATGTTTCTTTTATACAAAAAATAACGAACTTTTCCCACCTAAAATAACTCCATAGATTATGTTGTAAGAAAATATGTTTTTATTGTATATCTAATCCTTAATTTCTTTATAATGGTTGACCGCAGCATTATAAACGCTTGGAATTGAAAAAAAATTCTTTTAAATTTTCCCCTGATGCTTTATACGTATTTGATGCTATGCGGAAACTTTATTTCTCCAATCGTATGATTTTGGTAAAAAAATTAACCTAGCAAAAACGATCAAATAAGGGTTTACCAGGTTTACTTGGTAAACCTCGTTACAACAGGGTAAACAAGTAAACTTCGATAGTTCTGCTTCAGCTGAAGTAAAAAAAGCAATACCTAATAAAGTGGATTTTCCAGATAATTTACAGGTTATTGGAAAAGCTTATCCAGAAACTGATTCAGTAAATAAAAATCGAGGATGGTTTGAAATATCATGGGATCCTGTACCAAATGCTACTTCATATAGAGTACTTGTTTATAATGGTGTTCATTATGAAGAGTTTGAAAATGTAAAAACTACAAAATGGAGTACCAAAGGAAGAAATCTTTGGCCAACAGATAAAGAAATTGCGGCTGGAAAATATAATCTTCATATATCTGATACGAATGGTGCGGAGTTCCCTATTGATCCTGGGCCAGCCTATCAAAATGCTGCCGTTGATGGAGGGGGATCTAGTGCATCGCACAGATACAGCATACGTGTTAGAGCAGTTAGCAGTACTAATGTTGAATCTTCGAATTCCGATGTTAATTACGGATATATTCCTTTAGAAACTCCAAAAAATGTATCAGTAAGTGGACAAATGGATGATTACGTCAATTCAATAGGAACACTAAATATTAAGTGGAATGCTGTTATCGGAGCTGGAGGGTATGTAGTAGAGATTTTTGATGGTAAAAATTACAAATCTTTCGACGTTGGGAAAGTCACTTCTTGGAATTCAACAGGAAAGTCGCTGTTTAAAGGTATAGTGAATTTACCCGCAGACCCTACTAAACAATATATTAGTAATGGGGCAGATCAGACATTCATAGCTAAAAAAGCTTATCAAGTTCGAGTAAGAGCCTATCGATATAATGATTCAACAGCTCCAGCAAGCGAAGAGGGAAAAATCTCAGGATATCGCGGACTAAGTGAAGCTTCTACTATTCAATATGGTACGATTCCTTTACAAGAGGATCTTCTTGGACTAGAAGATTATTTCACATACGGTACTCATCAAATGGGTAATGGGAACATGTATGTAAATGTCACAGCTGGAAATATGATAATGAAATTACCTGATGAGAATATGGTTACCCGCGGTTCGCTAGGCTTTACCTTTACAAGATATTATAATTCTCGTTCGACACGTACAACCGTTCTAGGTAATGGATGGACTTTCATGGGGAATGAAAGTTTACAAATAGTTGCAGCAGTGGGATCAACTCCTGAACAAGTACTTTATTATGATGAGGATGGAACACTTCACACTTTTAGTAAGGATAGTAGTACCAATAGCTATACCTCTCCTAAAGGGAAATACTTAACATTAACAAAAGAAACAGTGAACGGTAGTGATGGATATAGAATAAAAGATAAGGAACAATTTTCTAAGGTATTTGAAAAAAATCCTTTAGATTCAAATTCATATAGACTTTTTTCATATCAAGATGAATTTAATAATACTATTCGTTTTATCTACAATTCAGCCAACCAGTTAACGGAAATCAAAGAAGTAGACAGTTCAGGTAATAAGATCAAAAATAGTATTCTGCTAACCTATTATAAAAATACGGTTGATCCGAATGATCCCAAAAATGGGTTACTTGATACACTTGCTTACAATACTCATAAAGTCCAATATGGATATAATTCAAATAAACAATTGATAAAAACAACATTAACGGCGACAGGATCGAGCGATAATATAACGAATAATTTTTATTATAACGGTGATGGCTTACTGGATACTTACAAAGATGCCAAAGGAAAGAGCAATACTATTTCTTTTGATGAAAATCAAATCATAATTAATCAACCCGAGTTTGATAATGGCCCGAATAGTCCGAATTCTACCACTTCAGAATCAAACGAATATGATTTTGATTATGCCAAAAATTTATATACTGTCAGTAATGCTGAAGGGAACACAACCACCTATAAACGTGATACTACTAATAAAACATTTGCGGTTGTAGATACAACCAATAACCAGCATAATACGAAAGTTACTTATGACACCAATTATAATGTGCTTAAATCAACTCAAACCGATGGTACTAACCCAGTAATAACAACGACCAATCAATACGATAGTAATGGAAATTTAATACAAAGTACGGAAAAAAGCGGTTCGGAACCAAATAAAACGACAGTATCGCACTATGATAGTAAAAACCGTGTAATTGATGTAACAGATCCAGAAGGGAAGAAGACGACCTACGAGTATGGTTTGGATCATTCCGAAACCATTAGTATTGGGAAAGAAGTAACAAAGTATGAATACGATCCAAATGGTCGACAAATCAAAATTTCCTATCCAAACGGAACCTTTGAAACCACTACTTATACAGATTCTGCCAATAAAGTGGTTCAAATTGATAAAGAAGGAAATTCAGTCACAACCATTTATGACAGCTTCGGTCATGCTGTAAGTATTACAGATAAAGGAAATAGAACAATCCAATACACCTATGATCCTCTATATACAGAACGTTTATTATCTGTAACAGATGGTCTAGGTAAGAAAACTAGCTATGTATATGATAAAAATGGAAACCTTACCACTTTAACAGATGCTAAAAACCGTAAAAAAACCTTTAATTATAATGATAACAACCAATTAATTCAAGCAACTACGCCAATGCCAACATCAACAGGAACATTGAACACGACGTATTTGTATGACCATGCGGGAAATATTTTAAAAACCACTAAAAGCTCTGGCACTGTTATTACAAATCAATATAATGAAGATGAACAGGTCAATAATATTGATATAGTAGGTAAATCAAAAAATAAGTTACATGTTACATTTAACTATAAAGATAGTGGAGATTTAAATAATATTGAATTCAAAGATACCGTACTGAATAAAGTTCTATCAAAAAAAGACTTTGATTATTATGACAGTGGTTTAATAAAAACATTAAAAAATGGAAACTTCCAACTAAGCTATGATTCTTATGATCTAAACGATCGAATAACTAATGATACCTTTCAGTATTCAGAAGGTAATCAAACTTGGAGTATTAAACAAGGTTTAACATACACAGATGAAGGAAAAACAGATTCCTTATCTACAGAAACTAATGGAACAAAACTATTATCGTATGGATATTTCTATGATCTAACAAATAATAAAATTAATGTAACCGTCAATAACGGACTATTTACAAAAGAAACAAGCCTAAAAGACAGTAATGTAACAAAAGCCATTGTATATAAAAAGGGAACTACCACTACAACATATTCCTATGAATATGATGGTTCTGGAAACATCCTTAAGGAAACAAGTCCACTTGGTGAATCAACATACACCTATGACGCAAATAATCAATTAAAAACAGAGGTAATACCGAATAGAGTGACGAATTCTTATACGTATGATGAAGTAGGAAATCGTTTAACCGATACTCAGAACGATATATCACACTCCTTTACGTATAATAATGGTAACCAAATTTCAGCGAAAGATGGGGTTTCCTATAAATATGACGATGACGGAAATCTCCTTCAAGACGAAAAGTATAAGTATGAATACAATGCTGCCGGCCAGCAAACACGCATAACGAACTTACAAAGTGTAGAAGTCGCCCGGTACGAATACGACGAAGAAGGTCTGCGTACAAAGAAGATCATTGGAAACGAAATCCATGAATATTACTACGAATCTGGCAATCTTTCTCTAGAGATTGTTCGTGACAGCAGTGGCATCAAGCAGTATCGTTATTATCAATGGGATTCAGCAGGAATACCACTCGGCATGATTATCCGAGAAAAAGACACCAATGGAAATTGGCAAAATACAGTCTTTCATTTCTGGACGAATAAGCGTGGAGATATCCTAACTATCTTAGATAACAGTGGAAACGAAGTGGGCTCCTATATGTACGATGCCTTTGGAAATGTCCTAAGTGAAAATGGCACTGTCGCGCAAACGAACCCAATACGTTATGCAGGATATTACTATGATGCAGAGACGAAGCATTATTATTTGCAAGCTAGGTACTATAATCCGGAAAATGGCAATTTTCAAGAGCTAGATCCACAACCGGGAGATTTATATAATCCAAACTCGCAAAATGGATATAATTATGTGGAAAATAACCCTGTTACCTTTGTTGACCCGAGTGGGAATATAAAATCTGAGCGTCAGGAATTAGGATTAGATGGCGGAACACCAGGGATGATAAGTGAAGGAAATTTCATAAAAAGATTATGGAATAGTTTTAGAAAATCACTTGGACGTCTATATAAGGGTACGGGTAAAATAAGTGGGAAAGATATTGTTTTTAGTGACAAATTTAAAAAACCAGCATATAAAAATCAAGTTAGTGAACGTGGGTGGACAAAAGAAAGCATAGCAAAAGTGATAAATAAACCATATAAGACTGCTAGTGCGGTAAACAAATATACAAAAAATTCAGTTACAGTTTACTTTAAAGATAAAACACATTATATAGCAGTAGATAATGGTACTGGGAAGGTAATACAAGTTTCTGATTTAAATAAATCAAATTGGAAATTTGATCCTAATTTTTCGAAGTAGGTGGTGAAGTAATGATAATAAAAAAAGAAGGCGCAATTAACGAAATAATCTATGAATATACAACATATCACAGCGGTAAATCCAGGCTATATCCAACAATTACAGATTTGAATGTTATTTTAGAAAAGATAATTGAATCCAGATCAACGACAGAATATTTAAGAATTAATCCATTTTATATTAATGAAAAGGTTAATGTGCAGATCGAATTCGATGAATATATGTTTTATTTGGAATGTAGGGAACATTTCGATGAGAGAGCACTAAAAGACCATGTTTTAGATTGCCTAGATGCACATTATCCAACTGTGTCTAAAGAGCAATTTGAGATGGGGAAAATACTGTATCCGCTATGTCAACACAACGATGTAGAGAGTTATAAGCTCTCGCTAGAAACATATCGTGATTATTTAGGTACGCTTTTACCGAGGTTGTTTGATATTGCTAAAAGAAAAATGCAAATAAAAGACTATGACTTAGCATTTGGATATTTTTGTTTTGAAGTTCATAGTGGATAATATTTGAACCTTGATTGGCTATTTGCCTTTCAAGGTTTTTTATATTAAAAACTGTAATGGTTAAAAAATAGCTTTATTTTTGAATCAAAAGTTCATGATGGAAGTAGAATTACGAGATTGGTTTCAGTGATAAAATAATAAGATAAACCATCTTACTAGGGGATTAATATTTGCATACGAAAATGCAAAGCTATTACTGCTAAGGAGAAAAGACAAAGAAATACTTTTAAATTCATCGCAACTTTCCCACACATACAACGATTATTAGCATGTAAACACCTTTTTCCTTTGTTTCTTTTCGTTAATAATGAGGTATTCTCCCTTGATGCCCAATGCTTTAAATACTCTTTCAAGCGTATCTAAGTATACCCTGTCTGTCTTGTCTGAACAAAAGTGGCTTAGTGTGTTAGGGCATAGCTTCGTTATGTGAGCCAATTCTCGCTGTGACATGTTTCGCTCTTTGATAATTTCATTCAGGTATAACCGTAAGGTCATGTGTTTCCCCTCTATTATTCATATTATTTTTACGAATTTGCAATTCTTTTCAAAAGACTTGACAAAAAATATTAAAAAAATCTACTTGGAGGAATTAGAGTTAAAATAGAAAAATTTGAAAATGGTAGTTTTGGAAAGTTTAAATTAGAAAAAGACAGAGGAATTAATAGTGGTAATGGCACACATTGTGGGAGTTATTGGAAATTAAAAGACACAAGAAATCCTAAGTTATATTGGACTCTAGATAAAAATGGGAATATATTAAGGTATAAACAGTAAAATATAACCATCAATAAATTTATTGGGGGTTTTCTTGGATATTAATATGATATCAGAAACAGAAAAGGAAATATTAATTAGTAAATATGGTAAGCTGAATATTGAGAAAGAAGAACATCCTAATAGTAAGTTTTATGTAGGAGTCCTTGATAGGTTTAATAAACCATTAAGTATTGAAGAAGCTGATAACCTTTTTATATCATTTGACCCAACAAACAAGGAAACACAAAGTGAATTTTTTGAACAAGAGGATAAATTTCTTAAATTTTTTAAAGTTGCTTATAAAATAAATGGTGAAAAATCTGTATATGTATATTGCCCAGAATTCTTCACCCTAAAAAGAAAAGCATATAGTACAATTATTAATACATTTTTTAATGATAGGGATAAACAGCTATTAAAAATGTTTCTCAAAAATAATAATTATAAAAACGGTATTTTTACAGTAGAAAATGAATGCACTAAAACTATTTGCGAAATTATCTATAAGAGAGGTATGCTTCTCAAACTTCTTTTTTGATAATTCTAGCTCTATAAAAATTGGGAATTATGAATTAAATTTTCCAATTTATTGTTTACACGAGTTGACAATGAAAAGTTATGAGAGGGAAGCAACTGAAATTGGTTTATTAATCAGATAGTAAGATAAATTGTTAAAGTTTACAATTTACGAACCTTGAGGATAGTATGAATAAGTCATACTATCTCAAGGTTTTCTTTTTGGTGGGGAATATACCCAGTGCCGAAAAACTCCTTTTAGTTAGAGAATTGAGATAACACATGTAAGACCTAAATGATGTTTTGGCTACAGGTATGAGGATAATAATCCTGTGATTAAACCAGACCAGATGGCAAATTTGTATATGTCATTGTCAACCCAGGTTTTGCAATCTATGATGGCTATAAAAGTATAAGCAGGTAAGAACAAAAAGCAAATAGCCATGGGCAGTTGCTTCAAGTTACATTAGTACTTGACATGTTAAACGAGTTTATCGTGTGGCAAAGATTGTTAAGAGAACTCCTAAACTTAATGAATCAATAGCAGGAGATAATATTGGTAAAGGTTTTACAGGAGGTATTTCAAAACAATAGGAAATACATCGATAAACAAAAGAGAGGTTAGAGTTGACATTGAGTTTCCAACAGAGGAAGTACAGGAAATGTTAATATACAAATAAAAGGTTCTGTTGGAAAACGAAAAATATATCTAAACAGCCCGAATGGTATAAATAATATAGAAAAATCTATAAGAAAAAATAATACAAATGTGGGGAAATAAAGCCTTTGAAATGTTTGAAAGAGCAAGGAGAATTAATAGTGAAGTCTGTAAGTAAAGAGATTAGCTTGAAACTAGAGTTTTTTGAAAGTAGGCAAGATGATGAAAAAGCATTTTTGAGGGGGGAGTAAAAGATCCAGAATGATTAGATGAAATCAATATTGATGTCATTGATGGAAAAACTTTTGACTTTGAAAATGATGAATTTGTGAGTAGTGGAAAACTTGAAGTTCATTTAATAGGAAGTGAAAAAGCATTTAGAGAATTAGGCAAATATCTGATAGTAATGACCTAATATACACAAAAGACAGAGATTATCATGACCATTTTGACAACCTCACTACTACTAATGGAGAAAGTAATATAGACATAATTAATTATAAACCAAAGAAGTAAAGTTGCTAAGAATTGCATAATAAGTTATGCAATTCTTTTAATTAGTACCTAGTAACGAATGAAAAGCTTGTTACATACGGTAAAGAGATAAAGCTTGTAATACCTATATGATGGTTTAGCAAATTCTTTAGTACTACAACATATATATAAAGTGTACCCTATTTAGTGAGTTTCATTTCTTTTGAAATAACCTAAAATCATCAGATACCACCATTCTTATCCTAAAATACTTACCCTTCGCTTTCTCCCAGCCTTTAGCTCAACAGGAAAATATCAAGATTATTCAAAGAGACTTGGTCATAAAAAAGCCTCGAATACTCTTGATATTTATGCTCTCATTCTTCTTAGTATGTCACAGATAAATTATATAAAATATATGATTGTGATTATGATGCGACTAAATCAAGTTGAATATACCTTCAAAGAATTGTTTAATAAAGGAATTAAAAGGAATCCACAATGGAAAACGTTACACCTTATGATTTCATGGTTTAATACAGACAATATAAATGTTCGAAAAAGGATGGGGATGCTTTTTGCGAACATATTCTCTTCTAAAAAACATGCCTGTTTACGACCAAAAGGGTAGTTTTCTTGGGGAAGTCTGCGATATAAGTATTACGGATGAAGGGAAAGTAACATCCTTAATTGTAAAAAGAAAAGGTTTTTTTAATAAGCTGTATAGGTTGCCAATTGACAAGGTGACAACTTTTGGGCAACATGTCATAGTTCTTCACGAAAAGGATCAATTAACAAAATATGAAGAGGGACAAAATGAGCATACAATATGCCATTTTCAACCGGTTGGCAAAATCTATACGGTATCGTCATGCGGTGAAGAGTTAGGATTACTTGAGGACGTATATTTTCAAGAAGAAGCGGGCACAATCATAGGATACGAGCTAACGGATGGTTTCTTTTCCGATTTGTTGGAAGGAAGACGAGTAATTCATTCCATTCATCCGCCTAAGTTTGGGAAGGATGCCATCATCGTGAAGGTAAATCAATTACTAGGTGGAGATATGTCTTATGATGAAGTGCCCGAATTGCCAGAGTAAAGACCTTGGGAAAATTGGTATTAACCAATACTATTGCTGGAATTGCTTTATTGAATTATCCATTTCTAAAGAGATGATATACACTCATCAAGTAGAAGAAGATGGATCATTAAGTTCTTTAGATGATTTATTTGATGAAGACACAAGAAAACTAAGCTAATGGAAAGGGTGCATAGTTTTGAACAAAACGATTGTTTCCTTGCTAGGCTTTGGAGCAGGTATTGCTGCAGCCACATATTCACGCCAAGGATTTAATGGTAAACAAATGCGAAAAATGACGAAACGTTTGCGAAAAGCATTTAGATAACATTTGAAGCTGTCTCACATTGAGGCAGCTTTTCATTTATGGATAATTACTCCTCATGTTATGAATACTATGAAGAGGAGTGATTGAATTGAAACAACCGCGCGGGAAATGGTTATATATTCTCGGATTAATTTTACTTATCTTCATGATTTTATATATTTTATTACTATTAAAACCTATTTGGTCCCCGATTGTTAAAGTGTTATTCATGTCACTTGTACCTTTTATAATAGGTGGATTTATTACCTATTTGCTTCACCCGCTTGTTGAACGGTTGCATGAAACGGGGATGCACAGGGCTTTAGCCATTTCCGTCATTTATATCATTTTTTTTGGAGGTATTTGTTACGGAATCTATTTAGGAGTACCATTGTTAATTGAACAAATTAAAGATTTATCAGATCATTTACCTGAATTTGCTAGCCAATATCGAAACTGGGTGGATCAATTACATTCTTCCACTTCCCGCTGGCCAGATGGTATTCAGGATCAAATAGATGCTCGAATAGACAAATTTGAAATATGGGTAAATGAATATTTAGTGAAAATCATTAATACGACAATGAAGTTTTTGAATTTTATTTTTGTTCTTGCCATAATTCCGTTTATTTCATTTTACTTCTTAAAAGATATTGAATCGGTAAAAAAAACGGCTTGGTATTTCACCCCTAAAAAATGGCGAAAACAAGCTATCTCATTTTTAAAAGATGTTGATGAATCAATCGGCGGCTATATTCGTGGACAATTACTAGTTTGTTTTTTAATAGGAGTTATATCCACTGTTGCTTTTTGGTTATTGCATATTAAATATCCTGTCTTATTGGGCCTCATAATTGGAATTACCAATATTATTCCCTATTTTGGACCGATAATCGGAGCTATACCGGCTGCAATTATTGCTATAACGATTTCAACTAAGCATCTCGTCTATGTAGTGGTAATAATGTTTATATTGCAATTTTTAGAAGGTAATATACTTTCCCCGCTTATTGTTGGCAAGTCCTTACACTTACACCCTATCTTTATTATTATGGCACTAATTGTAGGGGAAGAGGTTGGTGGTGTCCTTGGGCTAATCCTCGCAGTCCCAGTATTAGCGATCATAAAGGTAGCGGTTATGCATGCTAAATTTCATTTTTTAACAAATCATCGATCGAACAATTGACAAACAGGCTAGAACTTTTTTATAATTCGACTATATAAGTAATAAATATATACAAAACATTGAAAGATCGAGTATGTTATAGTCCGTCTAAAGAGAGGAATTTCGATAGCTGAGAGAAATTCTAGATGAAGGATAACAGAAAGCTAATCTGGAGTGCAGCTAAAAACTGCCGTCTTGCCCCGTTACAAGCACCCAAGAGTTAGACTATCTATTAGGATTGTCTAAAATCAGGGTGGTACCGCGAGTAAATCTCTCGTCCCTGCACACCAGGGATGGGGGATTTTTTTATTTTTTAAGGAGGTTTTGAAAATGAAAAAATTAACAGGTGCTCAAATTCGCCAAATGTTTTTAGACTTTTTTCAAGAAAAAGGTCATAAGGTTGAGCCTAGTGCATCCCTTGTACCACATGAAGATCCATCATTACTTTGGATAAATAGTGGTGTTGCAACATTGAAAAAATATTTCGATGGTCGTGTAATTCCTGAAAATCCGCGTATTGTAAATGCACAAAAAGCGATTCGTACGAATGACATTGAAAACGTTGGAAAAACTGCACGCCATCATACATTTTTTGAAATGATGGGTAATTTCTCTATCGGCGATTACTTTAAAGAAGAGGCAATTACATGGGCATGGGAGTTTTTAACTAGTCCTGAATGGATTAGCTTTGATCCAGAAAAATTATCTGTAACCATTCATCCTGAGGATGATGAAGCATTTGAATTATGGAATAAAAAAATCGGCATTCCGGAAGAGAGAATAATCCGTTTAGAAGAGAACTTCTGGGATATTGGCGAAGGACCAAGTGGACCAAATACAGAAATATTCTATGATCGTGGACCGGAATATGGCGACGATGAAAATGATCCAGAATTATATCCAGGTGGAGAAAATGAAAGGTATTTAGAGGTTTGGAACCTTGTATTTTCCCAATTTAATCATAATCCAGACGGTTCCTATACACCACTACCAAAGAAAAACATTGATACAGGTATGGGCTTAGAAAGGATGGCATCCGTTGTACAGGATGTTCCAACCAATTTTGATACAGACCTATTTATGCCGATTATTAAAGAGACTGAAAAAATTTCTAGTGAAACATATGGTAAAGATAAAACATTAGACACTGCATTTAAGGTAGTTGCGGATCACATTCGAACAGTTGCATTTGCTGTAAGCGATGGTGCACTTCCTTCCAATGAAGGACGTGGGTATGTATTGCGCCGCTTGCTGCGCAGGGCGGTAAGATATGCAAAAACCATTAATATTGAAAAGCCATTCATGTATAAATTAGTTCCTGTAGTGGCAGAAATAATGGTTGATTTTTACCCTCAGGTTAAAGAAAAAACAGATTTTATCCAAAAAGTAATCAAAAACGAAGAAGAGCGATTCCATGAAACCTTGCATGAAGGACTATCCATCCTTTCCACTATTATTAAAAAGGCGAAACAAGAAAAGCAAGATACGATTTCAGGCTCAGATGTTTTCCGTTTGTATGACACTTATGGTTTCCCAATCGAGCTTACGGAAGAATATGCGGAAGAAGAAGGCTTGAAAGTCGATCATGAAGGATTTGAGGTGGAAATGGAAAACCAGCGGGATCGTGCACGTAAAGCACGACAAGATGTTGGTTCCATGCAAGTACAAGGCGGTATTTTAGGTGACATAAAAGTGGCAAGTGAATTTGTCGGATATCAAACACTTGAAACAAATGCAACAGTTGTGGCAATTGTTAAAGATGGTGAACGTGTAACAGAAGCGAATGAAGGGGAAGAAGTTCAATTCATATTGAGTCAAACCCCTTTCTATGCTGAAAGCGGAGGACAGGTTGCGGATGAGGGAACATTAACAGCTGATCGGTTAGTGGTGGAAGTGAAGGATGTTCAAAAAGCTCCAAATGGCCAAAACTTACACCGTGCAATTGTAAAACAAGGAAGACTATCATTGGAACAAGATGTTCTTGCAGAAGTTAACCGTACTAACCGTAATAAAATTATCAAAAATCATTCGGCAACACACTTATTGCATCAAGCATTAAAGGATGTTCTTGGCACACATGTAAATCAAGCTGGATCTCTTGTAGGACCAAGTCGCTTACGATTTGATTTTTCCCACTTCGGACAAATTACGTCGGAAGAGCTTGTAAAGATTGAAGAGATAGTAAACGAAAATATATGGTCTAGCTTGCCAGTATCCATCGATTTAAAGAATATTGAAGAAGCGAAAGCAATGGGCGCAATGGCACTTTTCGGTGAGAAATACGGTGAGATTGTTCGCGTCGTTTCAATGGGTAATTACAGCTTAGAATTATGTGGTGGCTGCCATGTTCCGAATACCTCCACAATCGGTATTTTCAAAATTGTTTCGGAAAGTGGGATTGGGGCAGGTACTAGGAGAATTGAGGCTGTTACAGGTGAAGCTGCATACCATTTAATGAATGAACAAATTCTACGATTGAACCAAGCTGCTGAAAAATTAAAAACAAATCCTAAGGATATTTTAACAAGAATTGAAAATGTCCAATCAGAAATGAAAGAATTACAAAGGGAAAATGAGTCGCTTTCTGCTAAGCTTTCGAACATTGAAGCAGGTAGTCTTTCCGATTCAGTAAGAGAAATAGAAGGTATAAAGTTCATTGCAAGTAAAGTCCAAGCGGTAGACGCGAATAATCTTCGCAATATGGTCGATGATTTGAAAGAAAAATTAGGATCAGGTATTGTTGTACTTGGAACTGTCCAAGATGATAAGGTAAATATCATTGCGGGAGTTACAAAGGATCTTGTTGAAAAAGGATACCATGCTGGTAAGCTTGTCAAAGAAGTTGCTACACGTTGCGGAGGCGGTGGTGGCGGTCGCCCTGATTTAGCTCAAGCAGGTGGAAAAGATCCCGCAAAACTTGATTCTTCACTACAATATGTAGAAGAATGGATAAAATCCATTTGAATCGTATTAAAAGTGGTGTACAATGGAAATAAAGTTTGAATAAGGTACTTGTTTAGAAATAGACAAGCCTTAAAGTGAGGTGCTGTATAATGAGCTCTTTTGACAAAACCATGCGATTTAACTTTTCGGAGGAACCTTTTGAACATGATGTGAAGGAAGTACTGTTACAAGTATATGAAGCACTTCAAGAAAAAGGGTATAATCCGATAAATCAAATTGTCGGTTACTTACTTTCCGGAGACCCTGCATACATCCCAAGACATTATGATGCAAGAAACATTATTCGCAAGCTTGAACGAGATGAAATCATCGAAGAATTAGTGAAATCGTATTTAAAACAGCATCGTGAGGGATATTAATTGAGAATAATGGGTCTAGATGTTGGATCCAAGACAGTTGGTGTTGCAATAAGTGATGAACTGGGTTGGACAGCACAAGGTATTGAAACTATTTCCATTGATGAAGAAAATGGGAAATTTGGCTTGGAACGAGTAAAAGAACTGACAGAAAGCTATCAGGTTGAGAAAATTATTGTTGGATTTCCGAAAAACATGAATAATACAGTAGGACCTAGAGGGGAAGCTTCATTGTCTTATGCAGATAAGTTAAAAGAACTTCTAGGACTTCCTGTTGTCATGTGGGATGAACGAATGAGTACGATGGCTGCTGAAAGAGTCTTACTCGAAGCAGATGTAAGTAGAAAAAAACGGAAAAAAGTAATCGATAAAATGGCTGCAGTCATGATTTTGCAAGGGTTTCTTGACAGCCAATTATAATGAGGTGAAAGAATATGACACATGAACATGAAGAACATCAACATATTACAGTAGTAGATGAAGACGGAAATGAACAATTATTTGAAGTACTTTTCACATTTGATTCTGAGGACTTCGGAAAATCATATGTACTATACTATCCTATAGGTGCTGAAGAAGACGAAAATGAAGAAATTGAAATTCACGCTTCTGCCTATGTACAACATGAAGATGGTACAGAAGGTGACCTTCAACCTATTGAAACAGATGAAGAGTGGGAAATGATCGAGGAAATGTTAAACACATTCCTTGATGAAGAAGAGGAAGAATAAAATAATATTTGAAAGTCGACTTTCATAAGTCGGCTTTTTTCATACTTTTTTATTCATTAAACCGTATTTTTTTTCATTTTTCATAAATAGAGTCGAAAATGACGAAAGATGTAGTATAATGTACAGGAAAAAAGCTTGCTATAGAATTATTAAAAAAGGAAATTTATTTTATTTCCTTTAGTTTTTTTTTGTGTAAAGGAGTGTAAGTATTTGACGGATAATAATAATGAAAATGAAAAATCTTCTAATGAATCGACGCAAAAATTAATAGAAAAACAAACGGAAGCAAGAACAATTAGAAAAATTGTTGCAATTATTAGTTTTTCTATTTTATTAGTTATAGGCGGTCTGATATTAGCAGGCTACTTATATGTCCAATCCGCTTTAAAGCCTGCAAATCCAAGCAATCATCAATTAACTAAGGTAGAAATTCCGATTGGGTCGAGTGTTTCATCAATAGGGAGCATCTTAAAGGACAAAGGAATTATTAAGAATGGATTCATTTTTAAGTATTATGTAAAGGTTAATAATGAAACTGGGTTTCAGGCGGGTACATACAGTTTATCCCCCTCTATGACATTAGATCAAATCATCAAATATTTAAAAACAGGGAAAGTAGTAAAAAATGCAGATGTGAAATTAACAATTCCTGAAGGGATTCAGCTATCTGAAATTGCTACGATTATTGCAAAAAATACAGACTTTAAAAATGTTGAAGTGATGAAGCATCTTGATGATCAGAAATTTATAAAGAAACTTATAAAACAATATCCAAATTTATTATCTAATGACATTTTAAAACCGGAAGTAAAACATCCTTTAGAAGGATATTTATTTCCAGCAACTTATTATTTTTATGAAAAGAAACCATCGCTTGATTCGATTATTATCAAAATGTTGGATAAAACGAATACAGAGCTTAAAAAGTATCAAGCAGATATGCACAAAATGAATTTATCTCCTCAAAAAATGCTTACAATGGCTTCATTGATTGAAGAGGAAGCCACAAGTAAAGCGGATCGTCATAAAATCTCAAGTGTTTTTTATAATCGCTTGAAGATAGGAATGCCATTGCAAACAGATCCAACTGTACTGTATTCACTTGACAAACATAAAGATAAAGTGACTTATAAGGATTTGGAAGTGAACTCTCCATACAATACTTATAAAATAAATGGTTTACCGCCTAGTCCAATAGCAAATGCTGGCGAATTATCTATTGAAGCAGCCATTCACCCAGCAAAAACAAATTATCTATATTTTTTGGCTGCATCCAAAACCGGTAAGGTGTATTTCTCAACGACTTTAGCGGAGCATAATCAGTTGAAAGCAAAATATATAACTAGCCAACAATAATAAAAGAAAATTCGCTTTCCACTTTAAAATATGCTAATATAATAAACGGTTATTAAATCTGTGGTGAACTTATATCGTGCTATAGTAGAAAGCTAACTAAATGTAGCTTTCTACTTTCTTTGTAATTTAGAAAATAATAAAATTTTACCATATTGATTACTATTGAAAAGAATTGTCTACGTCTAGCTCTAGCGCCTATCGGCTAGCGGATTTCTACGTCTCCTCCCTACGATAAGTCAACATCAGCTCGTGGAATGCCTCGCTGTGTTTCCTTTATCTCAGTCGAAGACTCCGAAATCCGTACGCCGATGAACAAGGCGCTTCCGCATTTGTTCAATAGGAGGCATTTTAGTGCAGGATAAGATAAATACCTATATCGAATCTTTAATTAAAAAAAGATTGCCGATATTTGAAGAATTGGAACAGTATGCAAGCGAACATGATGTACCCATCATGGAATTAGCAGGAATAGAAGCATTACTGCAAATGTTAAGAATCCAAGGACCAGCTAATATTCTAGAAATTGGAACTGCTATTGGTTATTCTGCTTTGAGAATGGCGGATGCTTTGCCAAATTCTAAAATCGTTACAATTGAAAGGGATGTAGAACGCTTTCAAATAGCGATCGATAATATTAGCCATACAGATAAGAATCAACAAATTAAAGTCATTCAAGGTGATGCATTAGAAGTATTTGATAAGATAAAAGCAGAAGGTCCGTTTGATGCGCTATTTATCGATGCAGCGAAAGGACAATATTTGAAGTTTTTTGAACTATATGCACCGCTTTTATCTGAAAATGGAATTATTTATACGGATAATGTTTTATTTAAAGGACTTGTTGCCGAAGACAATATTGAAAGTAAGCGAACAAGAAATTTGGTAAAGAAAATAAAGGCTTATAATGAGTGGCTTATGAATCATGGTGACTATATCACAGCTATTATTCCAGTTGGTGATGGACTAGCAATTAGTAAAAAGAAAAACAATTATTATGTATAAGATAAAAGAAAAAAAGTATAAATAGATTGAAGGGAGTCCTATTTGGATGGTAAGGAAGCCAGCAATAATCGGGGTAGCAGGTGGTTCGGGCTCAGGAAAAACGAGTGTAACGAACGCCATATATGATCAATTTAAAGGTCATTCGATATTAGTTATAGAACAAGACTATTATTATAAAGATCAAAGTAATTTGCCATTTGAAGAACGATTGAAAACAAACTATGATCATCCACTAGCATTTGATAATGACTTATTGATTGATCACATACAAAAATTGTTAAATTATGAGTCCATTGAAAAACCAGTTTATGATTATACAATACATACACGGTCTGAAAAGAAGATTCTTGTCGAACCAAAAGATGTTATCATTTTAGAAGGAATTTTAGTATTAGAAGATGAAAGATTGCGCAATTTAATGGATATAAAACTTTATGTTGATACGGATGCAGATTTGCGGATTATTAGACGGATGTTACGAGATATCGAAGACAGAGGTCGCACGATGGATTCCGTTATTGACCAGTATATTAATGTAGTAAGACCAATGCATAATCAATTTATCGAACCTACAAAACGTTATGCTGATGTTATTATACCTGAAGGTGGACAAAATGTTGTGGCCATCGATTTAGTTAATACTAAAATTCAAACAATTCTTGAACAAAAGTCATTTTTGTAATACGATTATCTATAAAATAATTATATAGTCAAAAAGCGCGGGCATCTAATGTCGCGCTATGATGTATTTTTTTAAAAGATAGACGGTAATAATTTCAAATCGTCTATTATGTAGGGATTTCCACTTATGTCAGAGATGCAAAAGCTTCACAAAGTATCTCTAGATATTTTCTACATAAAAAAACAAAAAAGAATTTATAGGAGTGAAGGGATATGACTACAGAAAAAGTATTTCCAATGACCCATGAAGGAAAAGTAAAATTAGAGCAAGAACTTGAACAATTGAAAACGGTTAAACGGAAAGAGGTAGTAGAGCGCATAAAAATCGCAAGAAGCTTTGGTGACCTTTCCGAAAACTCAGAATATGATTCCGCTAAAGAAGAACAAGCATTTGTAGAAGGACGCATTACCACTTTGGAAAATATGATTCGTAATGCGAAAATAATTGAGGATGACGGTACCAACTCTGATACTGTGTCATTAGGGAAATCAGTCACTTTTATAGAATTGCCTGATGGTGATGAAGAAACGTACTCCATTGTGGGAAGTGCAGAAGCTGACCCATTTGAAGGGAAAATTTCTAATGATTCACCGATTGCAAAAAGCTTATTAGGAAAAAGAGTAAATGATGAAGTAACCGTCCAAACACCTGGCGGCGAAATGAAAGTTAGAATTACTTCCGTAAAATAAACCAAATGAAAAACATTGATGTTCACTTTTTGTGCGTGGATATCAATGTTTTTTTCTTTGTGCAAAAATAAATAGTGGGTGGATCTAATTGAACAAGTGAAATTAGCCCTTCAAATTTCAACAAGCCTTTAAGAGACAAATAACAGCGCAGAGAAAGTAAATAACAAACATTCACATTCAATTGGTATACTTGTATTTTTAACATGAAATTTGGCCATTAATGATAAGGAAAAGAGAAAATATGAATTATACTAAATCTCTTATAACAAGGCTCTTTTCTTAAACTTTGTATAAAATCCAAAAGCCGATTTTAACCTGTTGCTATTTATATATGAGTAAAAATCG
>NZ_JBYSWK010000060.1:0-24280 GCF_058781025.1 Heyndrickxia sp. FW510-T9
CCCGATCATAAATTGTTAGATACTATTATAAGCTTGTTTCTCCCAATTTACTGTGTCCATTTTTTAGACTAACATCATTTTGTATAAATACGGTGTGATTTTAATAAAAAGGGAGTGGGAGTTATTGGATACATTGAAGAATTAAGGGGGAATTGTTGGTCATAGACCTTTAATATTCGTAGGATCTGTGACTATCATTTTTGATGACATGGGAAAACTCTTACTTCAACAAATGAAATTTCCAAATGGTATGTGGGGAATTACAGCACTTCCCGAGCGGGAAAGCCCACTCCTTCAGGTGTGGGATGATAGCGAGGTCAGATACGAGGCGCCACAAAAAACCGAAGGTTTTGTGGCGCTTCAAGTATCTGAAAATTTAGCATAACTCAGGATTTTTCCTTGTATTTTTGTTTCTTAAGTTATAAAATAATAGGAACATATGTTTGTTTAGGGGGTGACTGTAGTGGCTGTAACGTATCACAAGGGATTTAAATTCCGATTGTATCCTACACATGAGCAAGAAACACAGATCAATAAAACGATTGGTTGCTGCAGATATTCTTATAATGTAGCCTTAGCGAAACAAAAAGAAAAAGATTTGTTATGGCGAATCACCGAAGAAATGTATCAAAATGGACAACTTCTTTCTAATGAGTGGAAGAGTCCAAGATTTAGTGCCAACGTTTCCATGAAGGATAATACCGAATTCAAGAAAACCATTTCGTGGTTAAAAGAAGTAGATTCCACTGCTATCCAAAACACACTTCAAAACTTAGGGGAAGCCTACAAATCCTATTATAAAAAAGAAAAAGGCAAACCTAAATTCAAATCTAGAAAAAATGAAATCCAGTCCTATACATCAAAGTGTAACTATAACAAAGGCATAGGAACCATACGCATTGTAGATGAAAACCATCTTATCCTGCCAAAAGTAGGAAAGGTCCGTTTTGCCAAATCAAAGGAAGTAAACGGTCGCATTATCAACGCAACTGTCAGAAGAACTCCTTCAGGTAAATATTTTGTTTCCGTATTAGCGGAGGTAACAAAAGGACCTACTCAATACAGTATGTTTCAAACTGGTGTTGACGTTGGTTTAAAAGAATTCGCGACCCTTTCGGATGGTTTTGCAATTCATAATCCCAAACATTTATATCAACTAGAAGGGAAATTAAAAAAAGAACAACGAATTCTTTCTAGAAGAACCGTTGGTTCTTCTAATTGGAGAAAACAAAAAAGTAAGGTAGCAAAAGTTCATGAAAAAATTGCAAATGCCAGGGAAGACTTTTTGCAAAAAATATCGACGATGTTAGTGAACGAAAACCAAGTCATTAGCATAGAAGATATTCGAGTGAAAAATCTACTTAAAAACGGCAACCTTGCAAAAGCTATTTCCGATGTATCCTGGTCGGAGTTTAGAAGAATGCTAACCTACAAGTGCAATTGGTATGGTAAAACATTAGTAGTAGTTGGTTCTAATTTTGCTTCTTCTCAACTTTGCAGTAATTGTGGATACAAAAATAAAGCGACTAAAAATTTGACGGTTCGTGAATGGACTTGCCCTAGTTGTCAAGTATGCCACGACCGGGACCATAATGCGGCAAAAAACATCTTGACTGAAGGGTTAAGAATACTTTCAGGAACAGAATTAGTTCAAGTGGCCTAATTCGTTTCTAAACCGTGGGGCACACGGGGATAGCCTAATGAAGTTCGCTAGGGATTAGAACTTCTTTGCAAACCGAAGGTTTGTACGATATAGGAAAACTCACGGCAGGTGGAACGTGTAAAAAGAACTTCTATCTAACAGGCTTTGGGGTGGGAATCCCACTGCTTCAGCTGTGGGAGCAGTCAAAGGTGGATTGATGGAATTAGGTGAATCTAAAGAAGATGTTGCAAAACGGGAAGTATTTGAAGAAACAGGTCTTAAAATAGATGAATTGAATCTAATTAATGTCTATTCAGGACCTCAAAACTTCATAAAAGCAGAAAACGGAGATGAATTTTATGTAGTAACGGTTGCTTACTATACAAAAGGATTCGAGGGAGTTTTGAAGGTAGATAAATCAGAATCTATTAAATTTGAGTTCTTTTTCCCTAATCAGTTACCCGAAAACATAGTTAAAAGTCACAAAGTAATATTGGATGAATTTTTACTAAACCATTATTCATTTGCAGGTATAGCTAAGTAAGTTAAATAATATCACATAAATCTACTATCAAGTTAGAAAAAAAATATAAATGCAGATCTTAGAAGTCATCAAAAAATCGAAAAACATTCTCTTTAAAATGAAAAGGTCAATGATTAATACCCACTGGTAGAATACTATTTGATAAATAAAGGTAGAAGGGGGGATTTTTTGAAGCGTAAATTTATGTTTTTGGGAATCTTTATTTTAGGAATTATACTTACCTTTAATACAACAAATTTTATGCGTGAGGAGGGATTCAGCGATACCGTAGGGATTATGAAATCAGCTGATATTAGATTTGCATTTTTGTTAATATCTTTATTTGGGATAATTGGCTATTTTGTAGAAATTATACTTGAAAGGATAGGCAAGGATTAAGTTATTTTTACGTCAATATGTATTCCGAACTTCGCTTATTATCTATGGAAGTTTGTGAGAAAATAAACTTAAACTAACGGATGCTATACTTCAGACAGAAAAGGGACAGGCTAGTTAAATTGCAATAAAAGAATATTATTTTTTGAAGGGAATAACCTCTTCAATGAAGAATAAATATTAACATATAGAAACGGAAATATAGATTCAGAGAAAATGGGGGTTTGGGTATGAAAGAAAGGACAGAAAATAGATTTAATGTTCCAGTAGGTTCTAAAAGTGTAATTACTTTTGGTTCTGCTTTAGCCATTACAATATCTTGGAGTATTCATAAATCAGTTCTCTGGGCAATAATTCACGGGATCTTTAGCTGGTTCTACGTTATTTATTATGTTTTGACTAGGTAAGACTTTTAGTCAAATTATTTAAGAATTTATTATTTTTCTTTACAAAATTATAGGGAGCCTGATCCAGGAGGATTTAGGCTTTTTTGTAAGTTTAAAATTGAGTACCATTGATGAAATTAGGTAAACCTTATGCAACTATTTGGTGCAAGAGTTAAAGAAGATGAGGTCGCTGCGACGATCTTTTTTTATTCCATTCAAGGGAGTTTAGTGGAAGAAGGATTTATTAATATTAGTGTAATTTAACTAAGAAGGATGTTAAAAAAGGTGAAATTGTCACATAAAACGAATATACATTAATAAATAATTTTAGAGTAGCATTATCTACTTCTCTAAAGATACTGGGGAGGAATTATGCGTACTATAACAGTTAATGATGTCTTAAATATTAAAGAACCTGCTGATCGAGTTCATATGTCAATTTCACCATCTGGTAATTGGGCTGCTTTTTGTTTAAGCGGCAACGTAAATACCAAATCACAAGGGGTTTCACAAACTGTAGAAGGTAATAGCCAATGGATATGGAATCTTCAAACCGGAAATAAATTCCAGATTGCAGAACAAGCGGCAAATAGTTGGGGTGGTACCTGGTCGCCGATTGATGATAGACTTGCTTTTTATGCAGATATATCTGGAAAAGCACAGGTTTGGTTATGGAATCCAACAAATAGTATTTTGAGCCTATGTTCGGATACTATTGTTCGTCCATTTTTTGGGTTTGAAAAACCAATATGGACCAAAGATTCAAATCATCTAATTGTAAAATCAATGCCGACTGAAGTAGTCAATGAAACTTATTTTAGCTCCGCTCAAGGTCTATACAATTCCTCCTCTGACCTAAACGTTCCTAATAACACAAAGTTTTTTTCTACAATCCCTGATACAAACTATCAAAATGAAAAAGTAAATAATAACTGGATAAATCGTTATAGGGCTGAAATATCAATCATTAACATTTCTACCAAGGAAACCAGAACCATTTGCAGAGGTTTTAATCCTGTGGGAATGTCCATCTCGAATAATGGTAAATTCCTTGCTTTTACACACTGTTTAGGAGAAGAAAATATACATACCCAACAAAATATTTATGATTTATGGGTAATAAAACTAGATACAGAAAGTGTAGAAAGTACAAAATTAATTGTAAAAAACATTAGGATGGACTTCGGTTTGAGTTTTACTTGGGGATTAGATAATGAAAGTATTTTTTATACTACAAGTGGTCCTCTATCGGAAGGCGGTCTTTGGTCTGTTAATACCACATTGTCCGATAAAGAAAAACTAGATTTAAATTTGGATAATATACACTTCGGTAGGGAATATGATGGCCCAGTACCTTTAGAGAATCATAAAATAATGATGATTGCTAATGGCAGCTTAATGATTTATTCATATTGTAGTAAAAAATTAGAGAGAATAATCACTCTTGAAGGACGAGAAGTTATTGCTATTTTTCCAAATATTAGCCCTATGGATAATTATGTTATGGTACAAACCGAAGAAAAGATGAATGCAAACTATGGGTTTTATAAGGTATATTATGAGACAGTTAATATTGAATTAATATTTGAGGAACCAAAAGCTCATTTACCATGGTATGAAGGTGGAGCTGTATTTAGCAATAAGAAAAATCAGGAACGTATTGTATACTTTTCCCAATCGGCTAATGAACCACCTAGAATCAATTTACTAGACGTAGCTTCTAATCGTGTTATATTAGTTTCAAATTTAGGTAAAGTTAATTCTAATGATCTAGGATTGTTCGAATTAATTTCTTGGAAAAAAGATAATATGACATTAAGAGGGGCACTTCTAATGCCTAAAAATGTTGTAGGTAAAGTACCAGTAATAATGCGTGTATATGGGGGATCTATGCAATCAAAATACTCCAGATACTTTGGACTGAGTTTTTCTAGAGCAGATAACCATCTATTATTTGTAGCTAGAGGATATGGAGTATTCTTACCTGATTTGCCAATGGCAAGAAACAATGAACCTTCTGAAGAAATTACAAATTCAATAGAGAGTGCATTAAATCGACTTATCCAACATCCCGGAGTAGATACAGAAAGGATAGGAATTATTGGTCACTCTTTTGGTGGATATTCAGCTCTTATAGCTATTACAAGGATACAACGATTCAAAACAGCAGTAATCTCTGCAGGTATTGGAAACTTAATTAGTTTTTATACTAAGTTTTCTTCTCCAAACTTTAATTACGGGCTCATAGAGGATGGTCAATTTAATATGTCCGGAACCTTATGGGAGAATAAAGATCGTTACATTAGAAATTCTCCTCTATTTGATTTTCAAAATATTCAAGTGCCGGTGTTAATTATTCAAGGTACGCAAGATCATCTTTGTAGCGAAGAGGCCGGTCCAATTTATTCAGCCCTAAATAGATTAGGAAAGATTGCTGAGTTATTGCTTTATGACGAAGGGCATTGGCAAGGCACTTGGAAAGAAGCAAATTTAAAAGATTATTATGATAGAGTATTTAAATGGTTTAACAAATACCTTTAAGGATATTTCAATAACTAAGGAGTATATTTGATATACCCACTCTTGTTTGACTAACGGGTTTAGTAAAAGAAGGAATCTAACACTATATTACAGAATATACCAATGATAATGAGGTGTTTTTTTAGAATAGGGTTAGGAGGGCAAAAATGGATGTGTTTAATTCAATATTTAGTCTAATAATTTTAGCTTTGGTAGTTTTTATTATTTCTCGTATTGCAAATCATTTTAAAGAATCAAGGAAAAAGCTATTTGAAATTGATAAAAAACTTGATGAAATTAAGGAAATGGTTGTTTCAGAGATACAGAAAAAGTAATTGTTATTCAAAAATAGTAGACTTTCTCTTACTCGACTAATGGAGGAAGCTATTGGAAATGGGCAGACGCTGCGGCAGTACTCTCTATCATCGAAGTAACTGGCAGGATGACTATCAGCTAAATGGAATGTAACGGTAAATAGAAACAAGGAGGGTTAGAATGCTATACCACTTTAGTGAAGACGACAATATCGAAATATTTGTGCCTAAAGAAAAACAAAATCGACCCGATTTTCCTGCGGTTGTTTGGGCAATTGATGAAGAACACGAGTTTACATACTATTTCCCTCGGGATTGTCCTCGTATTGTGTGTCGAAGAGACGAAGCGACAACAGACCAACATTTACAACTTTTCTTTAACAACACAATTGCCAACACCGTAATTACAGTAGAAAGTGACTGGTATACAAGGATTTCAAAGCAGATAATGTTTAGATATAACTTTGATGAAGAGGGTTTTGAGCTTTTTGATAAGACCGCTGGCTATTATATAGCTCGCCAAATAGTTAAACCCGAGTCAGTGGAAAGATACGAAACTTTGGTAGAGAGATTGATTCAAAAAGGGATTGAATTAAGAATTACAACAAATTTATATCCACTTAGGGAAGCAATACTAGCTTCTGACTTCAAAGGATTCGGTATACATAGATTTAATAACGCAAAAAAATTATGACTAACAACACTATTGGATACAAAGGCATAGCGGTGGATCTGAATGAACCATCGCTTGTTTTTGTAATTACCACGCCGCACTGTACTAAAGGGAAAGAAGTATAATCTTGATTTCGAAGTATTGATGTGATCTGGAAACCTTAAAGTAAATTAAGCGTAACATAAGATTGATTGGTTAAAAAATCAATTTCATGTGTCAGGGAAACCTGTTTTGCCAACCATTCGCTTAATTGTTCACTAAAGACGCAGATTAGTTGAATAATTTCATTAGCTTGTATTTCACAATCGGGCCAATTAATGGAGTGTCGAGAAGGAATATTTTGTAAGTGAGTCGTAGTTTTTTATATCGGTTAGCGGATAGCAAACGAATCTTTGAAATTAATTGAACATGGTGATATTTATGAAATAGGGTGTGCAAATAATCCGATGACAAAGGATTTTATGAAGTGTTGTTCATTATACCGATTTCAAGACAATATTTTTGTTGGAGGTAGATTCAATGCAAATGCCTTTACATATTGTTGCAGCACTAGGTTTTGTAGAGAACGATCAGGAAGAGATATTGATCGTTAAGGAACGCCGAAGTGGTGAGTGGGTTTTTCCCGGTGGTCAAGTGGAGATTGGTGAAAACTTGATAGATGGATTAATTAGGGAAGTAAAAGAAGAAAGCGGCATTGATGTTGAGATCTCCCATCTAACAAGCATTTATTCAAACACTGGAACATACGAAGGACATAGTGGAGTGAAAATAGTACCTACGAAAGTAATGTTTGATTATGTATGCAAACCCATAGGGGGAGAACTGTCTTCTTCAGATGAAACAACGGAAAGTCGGTGGGTGAAAAAGAATGAAGTACTGGATATGGTAACATCTCCTGCACTTAGAACAAGATTTCAAGCTTACTTGGATTTCGAAGGAAATATTTTTTATATGGATTACGTAACAAAACCGGAATTTGAATTGAAACTTAAAAGAACAGTTTAATGATTATTATTAGTTGGTATCGGTAAGGGAAATCTAAGAGGTTATTTTCGTGGCGGATTTTCCCTAAGATAAAAGCAATTTAAGATGAATTCAAAAATGTTATAAGCAACCCGTCTAGTTCTGAAGAAAATTTTCATTCAATTTAAGGCACAGTTGTTGAAAAAGAGTTGAACCTGAATCGGACAATGATTTCGGAATAAAAAGGTGCTTCTAAATCGGTGTCTTCGATTTTATCTGATTATGAATAGGGTGTTGAAAATGAAATTTAAGGTTTATGATAATGCTTATGATTTTGAGAGAAAGATAGGGCCGATTTTATTGGAAAAGAAAGATGTATTCAGTCTTTTTTTGGGTGTACTGCAAGCGATTAAAGCTGGCAATTATGAGAATCCATTTATGACGACAATTGAAGAGGATGGAAATGTATTAGCCTTTTTCCAAATGACACCCCCTCATCCGTTAAATCTTATTTTTGTCGATGAAATCCGTTTAGAAGAAATAATGGATTTCTTCGTAAAAAATATGGTCGAACTTGAAATTAACTTTCGTTCGATTATCAGTTTGAAATCGTGGGCATACAAAGTCGCAAAGAAGTGGGAAATTAAAACAGGTATGACTCATCAACTACTTATGGATCAAGGATTATATCGATTAAATGAAGTAAATGAAACGCTGAAACATAGTCCCGGTACTTGGCGCTATGCAGAAGAAAGTGATTCTTCACTTATCGAAAAGTGGTTCAACTTATTCGAACGTGACACCGGAATGCTGATTTCGCCAATCGAACACGTGAAAAAACGTGTTGCAATGTTTCTAAAGGAACGAGAGGTTTTCCTTTGGGAGTATAAAGGAAAGATTGTATCTTTGATGAAGAAGTCACGTCCGACACAGAACGGTGTAACCGTTTCTTTGGTTTTTACGCCAGAGGAAGAGCGCAAAAAAGGATACGCCAGGACGCTTGTTACGGCGGTTTCAAGAGAACTACTCAAGGATTTTGAATTTTGCGTACTGTACACAGATATGATGAATCCGACATCAAATAAGATATATAAGGAAATTGGCTATGAAAGGATTGCAGATTCTGTTCATCTAGGTTTTGATAAAGACGAATGATTTTGTTTTCATTACTATTAAAGCGGATTTTCAATTATCGGGTGCGATTGACGAACAAGTATGCTCAAGAATATGTCCATTATATTGAGTAACTTATTGTGGAAATTTGAGATGATTGTTATTAAGTTAAGGGCAAAAGAGTTTTATAGTCAATCCCTGTTCGATTGGTAAATAATTTGCGTGAAAATAGAATTTCAATTTCCGTGCCGTGGACGAAGCGAAAGGAATGGGTAACGATGATTATGACACAAAAAGAGATGCTGTTCATTGTGCAATCACAACTTGCAATTGACCTGAATTGCTCGATTGATGACCTGAACGGTGAGAAGGACAGCATTATTTTTGTTGAAGCTAAAGAAAATCCTGGACGAAGACCATTTCCGAGGAAGACGCGTTATTTCGAAATTGTGTCTATGGGGAAATCAATTGTAGTGTCGGCTACATCGGAACGGTTATCAATTGCTAAAACACAGATGCAAGGCAAAGATAGGGATACCGTATTTTCATTGCCATTTATCAGAGGTCTTTACTTACATTTTCTGCCTGATGCAAAAAGAATAAATCCAATGTCATCACCGAAATTTTTTTCATTTGAAGTGATTAAGCGAGAAGAAGTGGTCAGCTTACTTGATGTTACAAGTTTTAATAATGCTATTATATATGATACGAATCTTCCTTGGCAGACTGAACTGGCTGTGCTTGCAAAGCTAGACGGGGAAATTATTGGTGTGGCAGGAGCGAGCAAAACCTGTGCAAAACTGTGGCAAATTGGCATAGATGTATTACCCAAATATCGTAATTTGGGATTGGCTAGTTATCTGGTAAACAGGTTAACTTTTGAAATATTGGAACGTGGAGAGGTACCGAGTTATGACGTAATCGCCAGTAACCTTGCTTCACAAAGAGTAGCTCAACGATCAGGGTATTCGCCCGCATGGGTGTCTGATTGGCGATGTAATTTTGAAGGATTTGAACAGTAATTATATCTTATAAAGTTTTAACTAACGGAGGCGAGAGCTCAATACATCATACGAATGACCAACAAAAATTGGTGGCTACTCCGCAAACGGGCGCTTTTCTTTAGTAAGAAGGCGTCTTTTTTATATGCTCCTATACAAAATATTGTGAAAATTCCCACTTAAACTAGGGTGCTTTAGTTTAATAAGAAATTATTTTTAAAGAAAAACACCGCAAAAAGTTTTAGCGGTGTTTTTGTGTGTTATTTAGCTTGCGAAATAGGTTGCTATTTTAAGTTCTGTACTTCAAAACAGAACCCGTTATCGTTTTGAATACTTTTTTTATTTGGGTATTCGGATTAATTGGTTGCTGTTAGTTACAAAACTCTATTTTCGAATATGTTGACTAATAATAAAGTCGTTTGATACTCGCAATGTTACATTATTTCTTGAATGATCAAACTTTTTTATAAAGTTACAACAGTACAACTTTCTTTCAAATCTACAACTGAACTCCTCAAAATAAAGCAGGTATATGGGATTGGTGGATTATATGAGATAACATTGAAATTGTACCCTTACTATGCTGCTCATAATGGTTATGGGGAAAATGAAGTTGGTATTAATACAAATGGTGAACTAATCAGTTATAAACACTTGAAAACCCGAAAACATAACCTTGAACTTCAACTGGTGCTAATGTTAAATAAAAGGTCGCAACCGCGACTTTTTTTCTTGCTCCACTAACGGGGAGTTTAGTTGAACAATCGTCATTAGCCTTTATTCAACAATCGGGCCAGATTGTGGAGGAAAGCTTTCACGTATTCATGTAGAATAGTAATTAAGTTTATGGGATTCGATTAAAATTAATATTTATTTAATAAAGATAAATAAAGTAAGAAGGGAGTTGTAAAAATGCAAAATAACTTCGTATTGACAAAATCCGCAAGATCTCATGCAAAGCTAAGTATTAGAATGGCGATTTCTTTGTATGAGTTGGTAGTAATTAAAACAATCGCCTATTGAATAATTACATCAAAAATACTTGGCTTTGCACCTTATTTTAATTATCAAAAATAAATAAGGGGCTGGCAAAAGTGAAATATGTAAAAGCAACTACTATTTTACCTGAAGAACTTTTAGTTGAGATTCAAAAATACGTTCAAGGTAGAACGATTTATATACCGAAACAAACGTGCACTTATCAAAAATGGGGCTCGCTTTCAGGCGGAAGGAAGATAAACGATGAAAGAAATGCTTATATAATAAATGAATATTATAATGGCAAGTCCATTAGTCAATTGGCTCAAGATTATTTTCTTTCAACCGATACAATAAAAAAAATCGTTTATTCAAAAAGGTAGCAACTAGCACTGGTTTCTTATTAAAGATTATCAGTGCTTTTTTATGGTAACTTTGTTTCCTAGTCATTATTTCTATTTATAGATGCTGATGTAGATTTTAAAATAAATACTAGGGTAGAAAGAAACAATTCTCGAGGAGGTTAGATAAATGAGTAGACCTATAATTCGAACTTACAAGGATTCAAATGATTTAAAACGGATGCAGAAACTCACACAAGCTATATGGTCACTGGAACCTAATTACCATATAGGCGATCTAGCTTGGCAACGCTACCGACACGCTGGACGCGAGGATGATTGGGATACTGCAATTTGGGAAATGGATGGGAATCCCGTAGCTTGGGGATGGATTCAAAAACCTGGTGAGTTAATATGTCAAGTTGATCCCGATTTTCCTGAGGTGGCCAAGGATGTCATTGACTGGTTTGATAAAATAACTAAAACCAATAAGCAAAAAGTGACTGTCCTAGAAACGGAGTCGCATCTTATTTCAGCCTTTGAAGATTCTTTATTCAACCCATTAGCAGAAAGTCCAGAAGTCCTCACAAAAATTTCATTGGATAGTTGTTCATTCCCTGTTCAATTGCCAGATAAGTTTAAAGGTCGCCATATCAAGGGTTCTGAGGATTTAACAAATCGTGTGGCAGTACATAGGGCTGCATTTCATAAATCCAGAGTCACAGAAGAAAGTTACTTGAACGTTATGAATACCTATCCTTATGATTCTTCTCTTGATTGGGTAATAGAATCCCCAAATGGTGAGTTCGTAGCATCTTGTTTAATTTGGTTTGATGAAGTTAACAAGGTGGGGTTACTGGAACCTGTTGGAACGGATCCGAGATTTAGGAGAATGGGGTTAGCCAGTTCAGTCTGTAAGCTTGCTCTCAATGCGTTGAGTGAAAAGGGGGCAAAAACGGCAGTTGTTGTTTGTACTTCCCCAGATGCATGTGAGCTTTACAAGTCTATTGGTTTTGAACAATTCGCTCAAACAAAATCATTTCATCGTTTAAAATAGAGCCAGATTGGACACCTTTTATACCTACAATTTGGTTATAGAGATGTATCAAAAATGCAGGTTTTCGAAAAAGAAACTTCAACAATCGCGGGCGCTGTTCTTTAGTAGAAGGCGTCTTTTGTATATGCCCCTACACATAAAGGGATTAGATCTTGTTAAGATGAAAAATTGTGAACATTTTCATTTAAACTTTCGGGCGCAAGAGTTTAAGAGCCAGCTGCCAATTTGGTGGCTTTTCTTATTCGACTAAAGGGGCATGTTAGTTGAAAAATAAATTGGATATTTATGGTATATTAAAGTAGTAATATTAAGGGAGGGGGAACTAATTAAATGTTAAAAAAGTCATCTTTTTTGGGGCTAGTTGCTGCAGTAATTTCCATTGGTTTATGGTTATTATTAAACTTCTTTAATCCTTATTCGAATGAAATAAATAATGATACAACTTTAATAACTTTATTTATGTTAGTTTTACCTGCTATTACGGCAATAATCTCTTTTTTTTCATCAAGAAAATTATTAATGCTAGTTGCCTTCATATGGTCTTTACCTATAAGTTTATATATGTTAATGACTTCAGGAATTTTTCTTTTGTTTGGAATCACAAGTTTTTGTTATTTATTTAGTTATATTCTTATGAAGTGAAAAAACAGGGGTAATTTGAATAAGGGATAATTAAATTAGTCTTACATGATTCGGATATAATTATTGAACCTTATTGAAGTAAAGGAGGTTAGTGCAAGAAAGGATAAGATGAGAATATGCGTGTAAGAATATTTATTAAGGAGCTGTTTATATGCTTCATATGAATGTAATCAAAAAATTTAAAACCTCTTATCAAATTAAATTTTCGAATGATTATCGTTTTTTATGTCATACAATGGGCAGTAAAACAATTATTTATGATACAAGTTCTTGGGAAAAAATAAAGGAGCTTAAACCTAATAATCCAGGAGATATTTATTTCTCAGACAATGATGATTATTTATATATAAAAAACACATTCGGTACTGTATGTGTGTATGAAACGGTTGGATTTCAGTTAATCAAAACCATTAAATCGAATAAAAAATATCAACTTGCTGAAGGGGACTTTGCTTTAACTAATAATTCACTCATTATCCTTGATACACTGAAAACGAAAGACGGACATCAACTGGCATTAATCAACATTGAGAAGGGTGAGTTTAGCGTACTAACTCAATTTAAAGATTCAATTACTCTTCTTTACTTTAATCACTTTATCCAGGCTGAAAGTGCCTATTTATTTACTTTAAGTTATGTAAATAATGAAGGTTACCGAGTCGAAAAAATAGTAAAAGTTAAAGAACCAATAAATAAAGAGTCCATTGAAGTATTAGACAACTTAGAAATTCGGAATTGGGATTCCATCATCTTTAACTCTATTCAAAACGTATATATTGTGGTTCAAGATTATGACATAGTTATACTTGATGGACAGTTTAAAGAAACTTTAAAGAAAGTCTGCTTATCAGAACAGGATTATCCTGACCACTTTGGTTATTTTCAACATATGCATCAGTCAAACGATGGTCGATATATTATCCTTACATATAGTGAGACAGTTTTAATCCTGCAATACAATGATTTAGAGCCCATTGTAGTTGAAGAAATACAATATGCTTGTTTTGGGGAATTCAGCAACGATGACCGATTTATTCTTATAGGAACATGGGAGAATGGTTACATCCTTGAAAATACCCTAAGTTAGTGTCTTTGGAGAGATGAGGGTCACCGTTCTTCTCTTTCTAATAAGAATTGTGAAATTCTTCACTTAAAGTAACAGGTGCTTATGTTCAATAACGGGATGGCTGCGGCGATCCAGTTTTCTTATTTATTGTTTAGAAAACCCCTGGCTATACCGGGGGTTCCAGAGAGCTTATAGCGTGGTATTTTTAAAAAAACCTCACATCATGGTAGGATAAAGTTGGTTTCCCGACCACTTTATCTCACCATAGAAGGAGGTATGCCCTGTGAAGGACATGAATAGTTTAACACATACAACTTGGAATTGTAAGTATCATGTAGTGTTTGACCCAAAGTACAGAAGGCAGATTATTTATGGAAAATATAAAAAAAGTATTGGGCAAATCATACGAGATTTATGTGAACGGAAAGGTGTAACAATTCATGAAGCAAATGCTTGTCCGGGTCACATTCATATGTTAGTCAGCATTCCACCCAAATTAAGTGTATCCCAATTCATGGGTTATTTAAAAGGAAAAAGTAGTCTTATGATATTTGATCGACATGCCAATTTGAAGTATCGATACGGAAATCGGAAATTCTGGTGTAGGGGCTTCTACGTTGATACTGTGGGCAGAAATAAGAAACAAATACAAGAATACATTAGAAATCAGTTGAAAGAAGACTATATGGGTGATCAATTAACATTATTCGAAGAATATGACCCATTTACAGGAGAGAAAAATAAGAAGAAATAAAGAAATTCTTTAGAATTAGTGAGTGAATGTGGTGTAAGCGGGAACCCCTCTCAGTGGGCCATTTACGGCCAAGGCCGGTAACAGAGGCTTTCAGCCCCAGAGCAAACCACCAGTTCACACTGGTGGTTTTGATTGAGCTAACGGGAGGTTAATGGAAAAACAAACACTTACAAATAATTATAAATCTATGTTTAATTGAAGTAAGATGTTGTGTTAAGGTGGGGATATGATAATAATTTCAATATTGAAGTGAAGTAGATATTTTTCCTGCTTTTGATAGGTTTTGGTATTTTATGTTTAATTGAATCCATAAAACTGGGGATTTGGACAAGAAAAAAAGAAAGAAAAATGGATAAAAGAGAATGAATACTTAGTTAAATCTTTTAGACTCAGAATTTATTTTATAATTACTGGCTTAGCTAGTATTATATTTGGATTTTTAAAAAGTCTTTTGTGAAACTTTTCTTCTTCAAATAGTCGTACATAAAGTCTAGGAACAAATAAAGTTTGGAGGTTTAATAGTAAGTGGAATACATTCTCATATTTATATCTTTTCTTATAATAATAAATTTATTGACTAAGGTGGGTAAATTAGAAGGTCGCATAAAAGGGATCCAATACACCTTAGACCAGTTAACCCAACAATCGGGACTACCTGAAAATCCAATAAATGATGAACTACGTAAGTTAATAAAAGACGGTGAAGACATTAAAGCAATTAAAAAGGCAAGAGAAACTTTAGGTCTTTCACTGTTAGAAGGAAAAGAATATATTGATAAGTTGAAATCCGAAAGCAGATAATACCTAACCTACTCATAAAAGCACAAACGAGAGAGCTAATTAGAGTGATTGTAAAAATTGTACGTAAAGTAATGGGTGCGTTCAATAAAAATGATCAAACTAAAAATTGATATTTAATCAAACAGAAAACCGTCATTTTGATCAATCTATTTTCAAAATTACGGTTTTTTAATTGCTGTTGTATATGGAGAAAAGAGAGAGCTTTTTTATCAATCTGTATTTTAAAGCTACAAATACTTCATCCTTCTGATTTTCATAGAGACCTGACGCTACCTTATTTGTATTAGAATTTGGCTTCAGTCATTTCTTCTTTAATTCGAACATCATTTTTACTTACGTCTTGAGATTTCTTAAGCGACTTACCAATTTTCCATCCAATCGCAATATTGACCACCGCCATTAGAGAGTATTCAATAATGTTTGGCTCAGGAGTTAGGATATCGATGACAAACCATCCTCCAGCCATTCCAAACCCAGTAATAGCGCCAATCCATGCTTTTAAATTACCCTTCATTTAAGTTGCACCACCTCTTGTTTTTGTTAAACTCATTAAAAGATACGAAATCTATTTTACTTACCACATTTATTTTATGTTGGTGAATTCTCCGAAATAACCAGAGTTTTTGATACCTATATCCAAGAACCTATTATGGTTTTACACTGGCAATGACAGGTTTTAGGATCTGTTTAGGTTCAACGTTTATTACCTCGCTTAACAGAAACTACGAAGAAACTATAAAAATATGTAACAAGGGAATTAGAACTTGTTTTAATAGGGGGCTAGAGTTAAAGAAGTTGTGGCCACTGCGGTAATCTTTTTTTTTGTTCCACTATTGGGGCAACTAGTTAAAAAAGACACTAAAAATGAAGTGTATAATATTCATTTCTTTATTAATCTAAATATGAATTGATTCCAGAATCCTCTATAAAATTTTCATTCTCATCCCCCTATTATTTTTCTTGTGAAATATGATATTGATATATTGTAATATTAAATTTATTCTAATAATAATTGGAAATAAAGGGGTAATTACGCAAATGAAAAAAAGAAAATGGTTAAAAGTACTAGGATTAGTTATTCTCATTATTTTTTTTAGTATTGGTATTGTATATGAATATTACAAGTATGAATTTCAACATAGTGTTCAACAACATCTTCATAAAGAAGGATTTAAAAAACAAGATATTAAGAACATTTATACAAAGTTTAATAAATTTGGATATTGGACAGGTGTCGTATTTGAGGATGAAAAGAACGTAATTTATATTTATGAAAGAAACCCTAAGACTAACGAAATACATCAATCAACATATGATTCTAGTAAAAGAGAAAGTGAATTAAAACATTATGAAAAAAGGAATGAATAAAAAAGCAATTCGAATGAAAAAAACCTTCCTACGGCATTGAATAATATTTGGAACTGGTGCAGCAACCAGAATAGGATCAATCTACCATGTGTGTTTCCCGTAATGGAGCGACAATCAGTGGTGCAGCGACGATTTTTCGTAACGAGGAGTTTAAGTGAATAACTTCACAAATTAAACTGGATATTCAAACTCGAATATAATCTATTCATTTGAAGACGTTCCTCAGCAATCGGGCTAGTTTGCTGAAAAAAGAAGGGTTTTTAGCAATCGAGGATATAATACTACTTCAATTCACTTACTATAACTTTAATTCCTTTAACAAGGGGTAGGAGATGTATTCGTACAACTCAATTGTGCCGTAATAAGTTAATATAGATTATTTCCCAGCCTTTTTTGCAGCTTGTTCTATCCATTTTTTCAGTTTTTCACGGCCATTTTCATATATATCCAATCATATGTAGGTTAGATTTCCGAGAGGAATTTTTTCTTACCATCGATTTTTATATAGAAGTTATTAAAAAGTTTCTTCCTTCAATACCCTTTAAATATCAATATTTTTGATGCTAACTAACAAAAACCATCATTTCACTTGTCGTTCCAACACAATTATACTATTAGAAAACACTCTATAAAGGAAGTAGGTAGAGATAATATGTGGTATAAAAATAGTGTTACACAGAAGTTGAATATAAAATATCCAATCATACAAGCAGGGATGGCCGGTGGTGTCACAACTCCCGAGCTAGTGGCTGCTGTTTCTAACGCAGGTGCACTTGGAACTCTTGGAGCAGGTTATATGAGCCCAACACAAATGCAAGACAGCATCCGAAAAATTAAAGAGCTCACAAATAAACCCTTTGGTGTTAACCTATTTATTCCAGAAATACCCGATGTATTTGCTGAAGAAATTGAAAAAGCAAACACATGGCTCCAACCATTTCGGGAGGAATTAAACATATTGGAGAAACCGGAAGTGAAAAAAGGAACTTCTTCTATTTTCGAAGAACAAATTCAGATTATTTTAGAGGAAAAGGTACCAGTATGTAGTTTTACATTCGGAATCCCTCCAAAAGAAGTAGTTCAACAGCTGAACCAGAGTAATGTTGTGATCATTGGAACCGCAACGACCGTTAATGAAGCAATTGCTAACGAGGAAAACGGTATGGATATGGTAGTTGTACAAGGAAGTGAGGCAGGGGGGCACCGTGGAACTTTTATTGGTCAATTTGAAGAAGCGATGATAGGAACAATGGCACTTGTTCCACAATCTGTGGATCAAGTTAAAATTCCTGTGATTGCCGCAGGAGGAATCATGGATGGAAGAGGTGTTTTGTCAGCATTGCTATTGGGGGCGCAAGCTGTCCAAATGGGAACGGCATTTGTCACCAGTTCAGAGAGTGGAGCGAGTACTCAGCACAAAGAAGCTATTTTGAATAGTATTGAGGAGCAAACGGTCGTGACCTCAGCTTTTAGCGGGAAACCTGCAAGAGGTATTCGCAACGAATTTATCACGAAAATGGCCAAATATGAAAAAGAATTGCCGAAATATCCTATTCAAAACACATTAACAAAAATAATACGAAGTGAAGCAGCCAAACAAAACCGACCTGAATGGATGTCGCTTTGGTGCGGCCAAAATCCACGCTTAAGCAAACCGGAATCCGCAAATGAAGTGGTTTCGGAAATCTGTTCTCAAGTTGCTGACATTGTAAAAAGCAAAAAAGGGGAATGGTAAAAATAAGGATTTGAACTGTTCGACAGGACATACCTAAATTGAAACATGAATTTTACTTTTCTTAGTAATAACTTGTTCCAATTTAGGTTTTTTACTTTATATAAACATCTATATAAAACAGAAACCCCCATCCTTGCTAATTTTTTAAGATGATACAGTCACATTTATGTAGCCGCTAGAACTAATGACTCTAATAAATTCACAGAATGCGGATGTTTTAGCGATGTCCTTATGATAGATAAACTTTGTTGAAATCGTACCGAATTCTTTTGGCAATGTGAACTGTTTAATATTTTCATTCTTGTTAATCTGATCAGCTACGGATTTTGTTAACAGAGAGATTCCCAATCCAGCTTTAACACATCCAATCACTCCATCCAACGTGTTTAATTCCATTAATTTTGATGGACTAATCCCTTTAGATTTCAACCACTTTTCGAAAATATCTCTGTAAAAGCACCCTGACTCAAATACGATAATGGTTTGATTCTTTAGCTGGTCAAAGTCTATGGCAGAAAGTTTATTTTTCTTCGCAAGTAGAACCAGTTCCTCTTCAAAAACCTCTATTTCCTCTAACTCCGGATGGTTGATTTCCCCCGCAACAAAGGCTCCATCAATCTCACGATTCAATGCTGCTTTTATAAGGTCTTCTGTGGTACCGGTTCGAAGAGATAATTCTACTTGGGGATATTGATCATGATATACCGATAAAATATTGGGTAAGCGTGTGGCAACAGTAGTCTCCATAGAACCTATAGATAATGTCCCGTTTGGAAAATCTGAGCTTTTTAACGTCTTTTCAGCTTCATCCATCAGTAGAAGAACTTGTTCGGCATAAGACAAAAGTATTTTACCTGGAGAAGTTAGAGTGACACCATGTCTGTGTCGATAAAAAAGTTTAGTTCCATAGTTTTGTTCTAATCGTTTCATTTTTGCTGTTACATTAGATTGAACAAAATTTAGGTTCTCAGCCGTTCTTGAAATATTCCCCTCTTTTGCAACCTCTTTAAAAACGCGAAGATCTTCGAGATTCATGCCAACCTTCCCCCTAACTATTTGAATATCAAAAATTTTGATGTTAACTAACAAAAACCATCATTTTACTAGATATTATATCACGATTATACTATTCATTGAGAGGCGAGCTGTCCCTATATTTGCGTAATGTAATGTGTAAAAATAGCAAGGATCCCTGATTTTTGTAATAAAAAAGAATGAACAAATTGATAGTTGAAAATTGGGATATATTATAAAAAACTAACGTCTTCAAAATAAAGCTAAAAGAAGGAGGAAAATTTATGCCGTTACTTCGTTTTGACCTCATAAAAGGGAGAGATAAGGAAAGTTTAAGGAAACTTTTAGATGTCGCACATTCTGCTGTAGTAGAGGCTTTCGATGTTCCCCAACGGGATCGATATCAAATTGTTCATGAACATTTAGAAGACAATATGATAATACAAGATACTGGCTTAGGAATGAACCGTACGAACAATCTTGTTGTTCTTTCCATTGTAAGTAAAGCCCGACCTAAAGAAAAAAAACAAAAGCTATATTCCCTCCTTGCCGAGAGATTAGAATCTGAATGTGAAATTTCCTCAACTGATTTAATAGTATCTATTGTTGAAAATAATGATGCTGATTGGAGTTTTGGGCATGGTGAAGCACAATTTTTAACCGGTAAATTGTAGGTTTGATAGAACCTTTAAAGGGAAGACTCTTTATAATACTTTTGAATTATCTAACGTAAGATTAGGCTACAAAGGAGGAGCATTTTATGACCACTATAAAACAGGGGAAAAATAAGTTTTATATCGGTGAAGATGAAGAAAGTCCAATTGCTGAGCTTACATTTAAATTATCAAATGGTAATGAAATTATTGTTGATCATACCTATGTATCAGATGAACTACGTGGAAATGGAATAGCTGAAATGCTAGTGGCAAAAGTGGTTAACTATGCAAGGGAAGAAGGCAAGACAATCACCCCTATGTGTTCATATGCTAAAAGAAAGATGGAAAAGACACCTGAATACCATGATGTATTGTCTAAGCAGTAATGAAAGTAAGGTATTTTTGTATATTTCCTCAAGAGGATTCATTTAACTTTAAGTTTTAGGTTGTTCCGACAGTCATTTTTATTTTCTAAATAAAAATGACCTGGAGTACACTATTGTAAAAGTTTATAATTGACGAATCGATAATTCTCGATATAATGAATTATGTATTGAGAATTATTCCTTATATGGTTTAGATAATAGAGTGCGCACTTGACATATCGATAATTCTCGATAAAATGGATTGTATGAAACAAGTTGATATTTTTAAAGCATTATCTAATGAAGCAAGACTGCAAATTTTAGAATGGCTTAAGGAACCAGATTTCCATTTTACTCCTAACGAAGGGGTTGATATGAACAAAATCGGGGTTTGCGTTGGTCAAATTACAAAAAAATTGAAAATGACGCAATCGACGGCATCTCATTATTTGTCGATACTCTTACAGGCTGGACTCTTAAAGGCGGAGCGAATAGGTAAATATACGTATTACAAAAGAGATGAAGATGCCATCAATGGAATCGCTGAGTTCTTGAAGCACAAGAAATAACCAAATGAAACTGAATTCCTTAAGAATTCTGTTTGGAGAGTTCAGTTTCATCTCCCTATAATAATTCGATGGGTTTCAAATTGAATATTTTTTTGCTCAAACATATCGATAGTTATCGATATGTTTGAGCGTAAATGAAATTATAGGAAGGGGCATCATCTATCTAATTGATGGTTTCAGGTAGATATTTTTTTCGGAAGACATATCGATATATTTCGATGTGTCTAAGTATATTTAAAATTATAAGGAGTGACATCATTTGTCTAATACATGGAAGATTTATATTTTGGCTATCGTTAGTTTTTTAGTAGGGACTTCCCAATATATTGTTTCGGGAATTTTAGATACGATTTCTCACTCACTTGGAATAACATTGGCTGCAGCGGGCCAATTAATCACAATATATTCACTTGTATATGCAATATGTACACCTATTCTTATGGGAATAACATCTGGTATGGACAGACGTAAATTAATGATTTTTTCGCTAGGTTTGTTCGTAATAGGTAATATCTTGGCATTTATTCTTCCCGGATACGGATTATTTGTATTAGCTCGAGTAATCATGGCACTTGGGGCGGGGATGGTTGTAGTTAATGCATTAACTATCGCTACAAAGATAGCACCGGAAGGTAAACAAGGTAGCGCAATTGCTACAGTGGTAATGGGATTTACGGTTTCTTTAATCATAGGAGTACCTCTTGGAAGAATTATTTCTAGTGTAATAGGTTGGAAAGTAGTTTTTGGTGGAATAGCACTCCTAGGAATTCTTGCTATCATAATAATTAGAGCAACAATTCCACTTATTAAGGGTGATAAGTCTGTACCACTAATCAAACAGTTGGCTCTTTTTAAGAAAAGAAAGGTTGCCATTGGATTAGCAATTACTTTTTTCTGGCTCGGCGGGTATTCAGCTGTTTACACTTACCTTTCACCTTTCTTGTTAAATGTCTCGGGAATAGGAGAAAAATCTTTAAATGGAGTATTACTGATTTTTGGTATCGCAAGTTTATTTGGGTCTAAATTTGGTGGATTTAGTACAGATCGATGGGGGGTTCAAAAAACACTGGTAGGGGGAATGTTCTTACACATTATTATGTTAGTATTATTATCTCTTGTAACAAATTCATCTGTCAGTGTTTTAATAATATTAATACTATGGTCATTTGCTGCTTGGACATCGGGACCAACACAACAATATAACTTAGCTACCATCGAGCCAGAGTCATCAGGTATATTGTTAGGTTTAAATCAGTCAATGATGCAACTGGCAATGGCAGCTGGTGCAGGAATCGGAGGTATTTTTGTGGAGAAAGTATCGCTAGCTTCAGTTACCTGGATAGGCTCACTAGGAGTTGCAATTGCTATTATAGCAACTTTTGCACTTTCCCGAACACAGTCAAGCAAGATGTCAATAGAGTATAAAAAGTCTTAACATCTTAATTTTATGGAAAATGGGTGTAAAATAAATGGTTAAATTTTATTTATGATTTGAAATATTGTAACTAAGTCCGCTATTAATTGATATAATAGGTTCGTGTTATGCGTTGGAATCTTTCCCTCTCGGACTATAAATAGCAAGAATTTATTGATGCAATCTCACACCTCTCATGTTAATACAAAAATTATTAATACCATGAAAGGAGAAAATATAATGAATAAAAATATTTATATACAAAAGGCTAAAATAGAAGAATATGATGACCTACGGAAGATTTTTTTAAACTCAAGACAAGAAAATTTCAATTGGATGGAATATGATAGCATAAAACTAGACGATTTTGATAGTAGTACAGAAGGAGAATTAATATTATCAGCAAAAATGAATAATGAGATTGCAGGGTTTGTTTCAATTTGGGAAGAAGATAAATTTATTCACAATTTATTTGTTTCGCCAAATTTTAAAGGGTGTGGAGTAGGTAAAGCATTGATAAATGAATCTGTAAAAGTAGTCGGATTACCATTAACATTGAAATGCGTAAAGGCAAATGAAAATGCTTTGAATTTTTATTTATCACAAGGGTGGACAATCGAGAAGGAAGTTACAGATGAGCAACCTTATTATTTAATGAAATATGAAGGTATAAATGAATCAGAAAAATAATCATGATCAGTAGTTGTATTAAGTCGTTATTTTCAAAATGTGAATTAAGTTTTTAACGAGTTCCTCAAAAATATATTATATTATAAACACTGTTCTTTTACAGAGCAATTATTTAAAATAAAGATTGATAATAAAGTTTGATTAAAAATCCTGTGTTGATATGCAGGAATTTTTTTTTTTTTTTTTTTTTTTTCACAATCGTTCCAGATTGGTTAAGAAGGGTATTTTCCGTTTTTAACGAATTAGAATTACAAACAAACGTATCAAAAATGCAGGATATTGCAAAATAACAGGAACAAGGAGGTACGGATATGAAGATCCATAGAATAGATCATGTAGGTGTAATCGTAAATGATCTCTCAGCTGCTAAAGAGTTTTTTCTCGATTTTGGGCTTGAATTGCTAGGGGAAACAGAAGTGAAAGGTGAATGGGTGGAACGGATAATAGGGCTTAATGACGTTAGAGAGACAGTTGTATGGTTAGGGATGCCGGGCGGCCAGACAACTTTGGAGCTGATCAAATTCCATACACCGTCAGATGAAAAAGGTATTCAGCAATCTTTTGCAAATACCTTAGGTATCACGCATATTGCATTTGCTGTTGAAGATATTGAATCCGTTGTTGCCAATTTGAAAAAGAAAGGAACGGAACTTTTTGGTGAGATACAAAACTACGAAAACACTTATAAGTTATGCTACGTTCGTGGGCCAGAAGGTATTATTTTAGAATTGGCGGAGAAAATCAGATAAACATTGAATAGGACTTTGAATGGATTATATTGTCGGTATCCATTTAAAAGACGCTATTTAAAGAGTGGAGATTAATATGGAAAAAGAAAATAAATAAAAACTGTATTTACATATGATTTTAGCGATAATAGGAGCAATTATTATTCCTTTAATAGCGATTTTAAATACAAAAAATAGTAACTATTATGAAACTCCACTTATTCTATTTGGTGCTTCATTATTATTGAGTTACATCAGTTTTTTAGAAAAAAAAGCTGGAATCAATAATAAATTGACTTGGGCAAGAGGAATAGTTTCTATAATTGGAATGTTAACTTTTTATTTCTTATTGAAGTAAATGGGTGCTTTCCTTAAAAATCTGGCTGTTAAAATACAGCCTTTTTCTTATTCGACTAACGGGGATAGTTGAAGAAGGAGAACCTATTCAATTTATAGAATAATAATTGTTAAACACGTTTTAAAAAAGGGAGAAAAAGGTTTCCGGGGAATTTGGAAGACTAAAGAAAAAAAATTAGACAACCATAAATAAATCGCTATTATATTATTACTT
>NZ_JBYSWK010000061.1:0-24276 GCF_058781025.1 Heyndrickxia sp. FW510-T9
AGAGAAAATGGAGGGAAACTTGAAAAAATTATCATCTTTTTTTAGGGATTCTGTAAAATTTAAAAAATTAATTGATTTTATTAATAACAAAGCTTATTACAGACTTAATAATAAAAAAACAGATTTTGAATTGAAGTTATACCTTTAAAACTGTTTTTTGTAATACACTATCTCTAAAACCTGTTTCAGACCGACTTCCCAATATCTTACACATGCCCAGCGTGCAGCCTCTTGCTTTAGATATTCCCTGAATCGATTGATCTTTACATGTGGATTAGCAAAATACCACGTCTTGCTTCCATCGATATTAATTCAGCTATTTCAATGTTTATTTGCATAGTCTTTTCTCCTATTGCTATTTAGTACTGTCTGCAGTTGCATTAAAATCCTCAAGTGCTTTTTGGAAAGCAATGTTTAGATCTTTTAATGAGTAGCAATACCGGTTCAAAAGGACAAAACAGGAGAGAAGCCAGAGCAAGATGTCCTTCATAAGTACTCTGAATGACAAAAATAAGAAAGCACTTGAGCAAAATGTCCTTCAATAATGGTTTGATGGGTAATGTGCTTTAAAATAACCATAATAAAAATCAAAACTCTTGAAACAATAAGGAAAAAAGTAAAGTGGGGATATATATGAAGAAGATTGCGATATTATCTTTATTTCTGCTTGTGGTATTTCTACCTAATTCAGCTTTTGCCGCAACGAAAATACCGATTTTGGTCTACCATTCCATCGATGAATACAATGGTCATGGCTCAAAGGAGTTATATGTGACTCCGAAAAATTTAGAGGATCAACTGAAATATTTGCGAGACCATGGCTTCACCTTACTAACCTTTGATCGTTGGAATGAGATTCACAATGTTAGAAAACCAATTTTTCTCACGTTTGATGATGGGTATAAAAATAATCTGAATGTCTTCACTATTTTTCAAAAGTTACAAACACAAAGTTTTAAACCTACTGCTACATTTTTTGTAATATCCGATTTTATTGGAAGATCTAATCGATTATCAGAATCTGAGTTAAAAAAGATAGCTGATACAGGACTTATCTCTATTCAGTCACATACCGCTACACATCCTGACTTAACAAAAATTGCTGACTATCAATATGAGCTTGAAGGTTCCAAAAACAAAATCCAACGCATAACCGGAAAACCAGTTATCGCATTAAGTTATCCCTACGGAAGTTATAATCCAAAAGTTGTGGATGAAACGAAAAAGTACTATCAATTTGGACTTACAACTATACCTGAACTTTTTTCACCAAGGAATCTAACAGATGAATCTTATCTTTTACCGAGAATTTATATAAAGTATTCTACAAGCTTAGAGGAGTTTGCTGAGATTGTGGGTAAGTAATGATATTTGTAACAGTAAAAAATATTAGTTATAGAATACATTGTGTCATTTTAGGAGGATTAGAATGGGAAACGTGCCCGCAATCAAGGCTTTGCAAAGGAAAAGGGAACGATAGAGGAAGAAACGTGCCCGAAATCAAGTTTATGCAAGTAAAAAGGGAACAATAGAGGAAGAATCGTGCCCATAATCAAATGTGTGGAAGGGAAACGGGAACAATAGAGTGAGAATCGAGCCCGGAATCAGAATATGATCAGAGAAAAGGGAACAATAGTAAGAGAATCGTTCCCGGATTCAAGAGTATACATGAGAAACGGTAACGATAGTCAGAGAATCATGCCTGAATTCAAGAGTTCGCAAGGAAAAATGGAACAATCTAATTGTTATCAAGTAATCACGGAAATATTTAATAAAAACGAACATAAAACACAGGCATCAACAAAAAGATGCCTGCAATATTTTTATAAATGAAGAATGATAGATGATAAGAATTAAATTTGCACAAACAAGGGACCAGTCCTTTACCCTTTGCTAACCGATCTCAACCTCTAAATCCTCAATTCGCTTTTCTACATATTTTGTATCTTTATGAGCATGAAAACTTTCCGCTTTTTCGACAATGGCTGCTGCATTGTATTCAGGAATGCCGGCGTATTTTTCATAAACTCCTTTTGGAATCAGAACATTTCCTTCTGGCCAAAAGACGAGAAGATTTCCTTTTTGCGTTTCAGCATATTTGGCACGCCCGTGAAAATAGCCAAATTTATTGTATACGACAATCGCTTCCCCTTCTGCGATATCTAATTCCCTGGCGTCCGCTTCATTGATTAGTACATCGTAGCGATCTGCATTGTTAAAGGCATCTGTCTCATCATAAATCATCGAGTTGAATTGTTTACCTCTGCGGGTCGTAACGTAAAAATGTCCCTCAGGCTTTCGTAATTCAGGAAGTTCAATAGCAATTAAGTTACCGCGACCATCTTCGGTTGGACATATACCGTCTTCGCATAGCCATGCACCGCCCCATTGAAAAACATCGCCTTTTTTGCTTACATGTTGGATTCCATCATAATTTGGATTGGCAATGGCAATCTCTTCGCGAATTTGCGAAGCTTCGGTAAAATTAATAAGTTCCATAGCTTCCGGTTTAACTCTGGCAGCTAAATCTACATAAATTTCCCACTCTGACCGTGCTTCCTCAATTCGAGGACCTTTAATTTCTGGTGAAAAATAGACCATTCTCTCTGTAGAGGTGGATGTTCCACCACCCGGTTGTTCATATCGTGTCATTGCAGGTAAAACAATAACTTCCTCTTTTGCATCAACAAGAGTGGAGGTATTGAAAATAATATCTTGATGGACACGCAGTTCAACACTTTCTAAGCATTTCCTTACAAAATTCGGATCTGGCATCGTTTCTAAGAAGTTCCCTCCGGAAGTATAAAACGTTTTCAGTTTTCGTTCGTGATCATTTGGGAGAACGGCATTTTCAAGGGTAACACCAATAATATCACCTTGCCACTTAGGAATCTCAAATCCCCATATTTTTTCTAGCCGATGAATATTTTCAGTGTTAAAATCTCCTCCAGGTAACACAAACGGATCTGCTCCCATTTCACCGGAGCCTTGCACACCAGAGTGTCCGCGAATTGGCATCACTCCGCAGTGCTCACGGCCAATAAATCCACGGAGCATTGCTAAATTAGCCACCTGTGAGATGTTATCAGTACCAAATCGATGCTGTGTTAATCCCATCGACCAGACAAATACCGCACTTTTGGAAGAAGCAAGTAATGTAGCAAATTCAAGCATTCGCTCTTTCGAAAGGCCAGAGGACTTTTCTAGTAAGCTCCAATCTTGTTTTTTTACATGCTCGCGTAATTGTTCGAGCCCATTTGTATGTGTCCTAACAAAATCATAATCAATGGCAGAGCCTTCTTCTGCATCTTCCATCTCAAACCAATGCTTCATCACACCATTCATAAAGGCGATATCCCCGCCAATATTTACTTGATAAAAATCATCCGCAATTTTGGTTCCAAACAGGGCAGAATCTGGGATGGACGGCACCCAATATCCATCCATTGCCGGTTCACGATAAGGATTGATGACAATAATTTTCGTTCCTTTTCGTTTTGCGGCATACATGTACTTGGTTGAGACCGGTTGATTATTAGCTGCTACCGACCCCCAGAATACAAGTACATCCGTCCCAATCCAATCTTGGTAATTACAGCTCGATGCTCCTATTCCGAGTGAACGCTTTAGTGCGGTTTTACTTGGGGAGTGGCAAATGCGCGAAGCATTATCGATATTATTCGTCCCTAGGAATCGAGCTAATTTTGCAGCGGTATAATATACTTCATTCGTGACTCCACGGGAAGTTAAATAGAATGCTAGTTGTTTCGGGTCAATCGATTTAATTTTTTGTGCAATCCGGTTTAATGCCTCATCCCAAAAAATTCTTGTAAATGTTCGCTCCCCTTTTTTTCGTGATAGGGGATAAGGGATACGCCCAAGCTTTCGCAGTTCAGTGCTGTTATATTTTCGCAACTCTTCAATATCATTGTGGAGAATTTCCGGTTTAATGGCAGGCATTGTATTTAAGCGCAATACATTTAACCGCGTTGTACATACATGTGGTCCTGTTAAGGTTTGATCATGTAATCCTGCAACCCCAAGAGCGCAGCCATCGCAAACGCCTTGAGTTAAAATCCTTGCTGCATACGGAAGATTGTCGCGATTATCCCAAACAACTTTCATCGTATCACGTATATGTTTTGGTTTTACTTTTCCAAGTCCAAATGGTATTGGACTGACCCAATGCTTTGGTGCAGGTGTTTTTGGTAATTTTATAGGTCCTTGATGCTTGGTTTTTCCCATTTCGGCCACCTCCTGCTTCAATTTTTTATAGAATTCCCGCGGGAGAATTTCCCCTTATTAATGAACTTTTATACAGAAATTTAACAGTATTTTCAGGCAATTCCATTATATCACTTGACAAATGAAAACATGTACATGAATTTGCAAATTTTACTATATTAATTGAGTTTGACGTAGTATCTACTAGAAGAAAAAATAAACTGTTTAAAAATGATTTTCAAAATAATAAAACTTTTGAATGGGCACTTAGTATATAATGATATTGCAAGAAATGAAATAAATTACAGGAGTTAAGCATCTATGAATCAGACTTATACCAATAAGGAAAAAATCAAACAAATCTTCATCTTATTAATACCAATTTTAATTACGCAGCTTGGAATGTTTTCCATGGTGTTTTTCAATAACATTATGTCGGGTAAGTACAATTCATCCGATTTGGCGGGGGTAGCAATAGGCTCATCGATTTGGAATCCAGTTTTCTTGGGATTAAGCGGAATTTTGCTTGCTGTTTCGCCTATCGCAGCTCAAAAGCTCGGGGAAAAGAAAGATAAGGAAGTATCCACTATCGTGGCGAATGGAATTTACCTTTCTATTATAATCGGATTGCTTGTTATTTTACTCGGATATTTTCTGTTAAACCCAATACTACATAAGATGAATCTTGCTGTTCGAGTTCAAGGAACAGCCCATGATTATTTAGTGGGCCTTAGCTACGGAATTATTCCGTTATTTATCTTTAATGTATTGCGATCTTTTATCTATGCATTAGGAAAAACACGTGTAGTGATGGTGATTTTGCTTATCTCACTACCGATAAATTTCTTTTTTAATTATGTCTTTATTTTTGGGGAGTGGGGCTTTCCTCAACTTGGCGGAGCAGGTGCAGGATATGCTACTTCCATAACTTATTGGGTTATTGCGGGGATTACGGCATTTATTATTAAAACACAGCATCCTTATTCTTTATATAAAGTGTTTCCGAGGATAAAAATGTTTTCTACAAAAATGTGCAAAGAGATCTTAAAAATCGGTGTACCGATGGGTCTTTCCACATTTTTTGAAACAAGTATGTTTGCAGTAGTAACGATTTTAATTAGTAAGTTTAGCATTACAACCATTGCAGCATATCAATCTGCGCTAAATATTGTTTCTTTCCTTTATATGATTCCTGTTAGTATTTCAATGGCAATTACTGTATTGGTGGGATATGAAGTCGGCGCGAAAAGATATCATGATGCGCGTGCCTACAGTTGGTTGGGAGTCTTTTTGTCCATCATCATGGCTATTGTAACGGGACTCCTTCTTGTTATATTCCGTTATCAAGTAGCGGGATTCTACTCAAATGAAACGGCTGTCATTAATTTAACGGCACACTTTTTGATTTTCGCATTGTTTTTCCAAATTTCAGATGCAGTCCAAGCTACTGCCCAGGCAGCTTTAAGAGGTTATAAAGACGTGAATCTATCGTTTATCATGACGCTTATTGCATATTGGTTCATTTGCTTGCCGGTAGGATACCTTTTAGCTAACTATACAAGTTTAGAAGCAAGGGGATTTTGGATCGGATTAACAATAGGATTGCTTGCTGCAGGCATTTGTTTATCCATCAGGCTTATTTATATCCAAAAAAAGAAGTTTGTTAGTTTTCAAAAAGAGCTAGTTTAAGAAAGTAGGAGGATACAATATGTTGAGTAAAGAACAATTAAGCGATATTAAACAACTTCAGCTTACATGTGAACAAGAAGAAAATATCCATTTAAAATTAAACTGGAAAATGCTCGAAAATCGTGATGCTAAGGAGTTAACAGATTTCTTTCAATATGAAGATGGAGAACTAGTAGGATTTCTTGGATTTTATGGGTTTGGTAGCAAAGTGGAGATTTGCGGAATGGTGCATCCAAACCACCGCCGCAAAGGAATTTTTACAAATCTATTAGGAAAAGCATTAGAAGAAATAAAAAAGGGAGAGACCGAAGTCGTTCTATTGAATGCTCCTGCTAATTCTCTTACGGCAAAGGACTTCTTACAAACAGTTCCTTGTAAATTATCTTTTTCAGAGCATCAAATGAAATGGTCAGAAATTAATTTAGGGGAAGAAGTGGAAGTTATTATTAGAAATTCTACACCAGAAGATTTAGAAACAGAAATTCAATTAGATGTAGAGTGCTTTGGCTTTAAAAAAGAAGACGCAGAGACATATAATAGGCGCATTAGAAAAGTAGAATCACAAAATTACTATGTAATTGAAAGCGATCAAAAAATAGTCGGTAAAATACGTGTTCAACAGTTGGATGGGGAAGCATGGATATATGGTTTCGCCGTTTTTCCTAAATACCAAGGTCAAGGGATTGGAAGAAGGGCATTGAAGAAAGTAATTCGTGAACAACATGCTTTAGGTTTTCCGATTTTTCTTGAAGTGGAAACGAAGAATGCAAATGCATTAAAATTATATCAATCATGTGGTTTTAAAGTCCTTGAGGCACAGGATTATTATCTATTAAATTAGATTATGGCTAAGAGGTTTTTTTAAGTATATTGAGAATATTATACAAATAGTAGGATTTATGGTTGTATGAAAAAAATCGTACTAACAAAATAATAAATATGTAAAGTCTTGAGATATATTAAGAGAAAATGAAGATCCATTATTAATTAGCTGAATATAAATGGAGAAATAAATACCCCCTTTATACAGAATAACTTCTGAAAAAAGGGGGATTACTTATTTTTATTGACAATTGAACTTTATCTAAACGAAAAAGCAATGATTATACACCTGTTTTTCTACGTTGATTATTCGCCTTTTTCGTTTGCTGGCTTTTCATTTTTTGTGTTTTTTGCAATGGATTACCAAGAGAATTATCATTTACTGTTTGTTTCTTTTTATTTGCGAGCTGCTGTTTCATTGCCTCTTGCAAGCTTATTTTTTTCTTAGGTTCTGAATGATTGTTTTCCGTCATGCTAGTACCTCCTTAACAGTATTTACAGTAAGTTTAGTATAATGTATTTTCTATCGAAGTGTAAGTGGTCATAGAAGGCAATAGTAAATAATTTGTACAATAGCAAAACAACAGATTCAAGTTACTGCTTTTTGGAGCAAAGGAAGCACGATGTTAAAAGTTGTGCCTTTGTTCAATTCACTTTCGACCATTATTCGCCCATGATGATTTTTTATAATTTTATAGCTGACCATTAAGCCTAGACCATTCCCGTTTACTTTTGAAGTATAAAAGGCTTCTCCAATTTTATCCACTTGTTCTTTGGACATCCCTATTCCATTATCTTGGATAGAAATCATTACGTCTTCTGCGCATATTGAACTTGTAATATTAATTTTACCCCCATTTGGTAATGCATCAATAGCGTTTTTGAGAAAATTTAAAAATACTTGTGTTAATTGATTGCGCTCACCGTATACAAAAATTTCTTTTTGCTGAAATGACTTCATAATTTCTACGTTTTTCATAGCCATTTCAGCAGTTAGTAAATGAACGACGGTTTCTATTGTTTCACTAAGATTGCATTCTTTAAATTGAACAGTATGTGGTTTTGCGAATACCATAAAATCGCTAACGATGAAATTAATCCGATCGATTTCCTCCAGAATAGTTTTAGAATAAAGAAATTTCTTTTCTTCTGAGAAACGATCAAGAATTTGTACAAAACCTCGAATAGTGGTCAGTGGATTACGAATTTCATGAGCTATGCCAGCCGCCAATTCGCCTACCAGTGATAATTTTTCCGTCTTTTGTAGCATTTCCTCGGTACTTTTTTGCTCCGTTATATCATGTTGAATAGCAATTTGTTGAAAGGTTTTCCCGTTACGGTCCTTAAAAGGAACAATCGTACAATCCACCCAATAAAAGCTGCCATCCTTTGCTTTATTTCGGATTTCTCCTTTCCATATGATGCCTTGTTTAATATGATCCCGAATTGTTTTATAAAAGTCATTTGGATGGAAACCGGAATTTAATAGGTTATGATGATTTTGACCAATCACTTCTTTCTCATTGTATCCAGTAATTTGACAAAACTTTTTATTAGCATATTTTATGTTATCTTTATTATCGGTAATGACAAGAATTGTAGCCTCTTTTAATGCATTTTTTACTTCATTTAGTTCACGGAGAGTTAAATTTTCTTCTGCAAGAGATGAAGCATATTTACGCAGTTCTTTTATTATATATGGCTTCATTCGATTGGAAAAAGTATTGGAAGTATATTGAATAAGCATATCTATTTTTTTGATAACTTGAATTAGAACATGTGGAGAAATGTTACTCGATTCTAGCTCCTCTTCTAAAAAATCCATAATTACCGACTTATAATAATGACTTGGAAAAAGGGATTGTTTTCGTAATTGTTTATAGAATAAATGAGTCTGTTCTAGGTGTAAATCAACCCACTCATTTAGTTTTGTAAATGAGGAATTTTCATCATGATACAAAGAATAGCCTAGACAGTGAAAGAAGCTATCTTGGATATTTGAGAGATGTTTAAGCATAGCAATTTTCTCATCATCTCTTTGTTTGTCCTGCAACTTATTCGCTAATAATATACAATTATCCATAATTTTTTGCCCAATTTGTTCCAATTCGGTACTCATAGCATCAACCACTTTCCACATAATCGTATATATACTATTAATTTTTGACAACATACCACAATATTCCTTCTTTTGGTATCAGGCACCAATAAAATTTCTTTACATATTTATGTTTGGGGACTATGATGATAAAAAAGAATATATAAGATGACTACTAGGGGTGCCCTGTGTTTGGGCTGAGAGAAAAACAGTAAGTTTTTTAACCCTTTGGACCTGATCTGGGTTATACCAGCGGAGGAAAGTAGTGGAGTTTTGATTCTTTTACTCTTACTAATGATGCCGGGTCCATATATGGATCTGGCTTTTTTGCATTTAACTAAAAGGAGGAGCAACAATGGATAAAATGATAATAAGTAACGCTTTACAGACGGTAAGAAAGGAAAATCCGCTTGTTCATAATATTACGAATGTGGTAGTGACAAATTTTACAGCCAATGGACTTTTGGCATTAGGTGCATCTCCTGTGATGGCCTATGCACCTGAAGAGGTGGCGGACATGGCAAAAATAGCCGGTGCGCTAGTTTTGAATATGGGAACATTAAATTCAGCGGCGGTGGAGTCGATGATTATTGCAGGGAAATCTGCTAATGCCAATGGAGTTCCAGTAATTTTTGATCCGGTTGGAGCGGGTGCAACACCGTATCGAACCGAGATGGCAAAACGCATCATTGGTGAAGTGAAAATATCTATTATAAGAGGGAATGCCGCTGAAATAGCAAATATTTCAGGAGTAGAGGCAGTTGTGAAAGGAGTAGATGCGGGGGAAATTCATGGAAACCGCATTGATCTTGCCATTTCTGCTGCTAGGAAACTGCAAACATTAATCACTGTAACTGGAAAAGAAGATATCGTCACGGATGGCCAGTCTACATATATTATTCGAAACGGAAATTTTATTTTAACGAAAGTGACAGGAACAGGCTGTTTACTAACATCTGTCATTGGTGCATTTGCTGCAATCGAAAAGGACTTAATCATTGCAGCGGTATCTGCAGTATCAACTTATGGAATTGCTGCTGAATTGGCAGCAGACAAAACAACTGAAAAAGGTCCCGGCAGTTTTCAAATCGAATTTCTTAACCAACTTTCACTTGTTTCCGAACAAGACATTATCGAAAAGACTTCAGTGGAAAAAAGATAAGGGAAGGTGCAATAGATGAGAAAAGCATTAACAATAGCAGGTTCAGATAGTGGCGGAGGGGCAGGCATACAGGCCGATATAAAAACCTTTCAAGAGCTTGGTGTATATGGGATGTCGGCAATTACAGCTTTGACGGCTCAAAATACATTAGATGTTCAAGCGGTATTTCCTATATCTACCGAAGCAGTAGTGGAGCAAATTAAATCGGTAGCCGCTGATATCGGAGTAGATGCATTGAAAACAGGAATGTTGTTTAATGCCGAAATAATCCGAGCAGTTTCTGAGCAAATTGCCATAAACAATTGGAGAAATATTGTCGTTGACCCTGTGATGATTGCAAAAGGAGGAGCCTCATTATTGCAACAGGAAGCAGTATCGGCTTTAAAACAAATGCTTATCCCGCTTTCATTGATTATCACTCCGAATATTCCAGAAGCGGAAGTCATCATCGGCATGGAAATTAAAACAACAAAAGATAAAGAAGAAGCGGCAAAAAGATTCATAGAATTAGGCGTAAAAAATGTTGTCATTAAAGGCGGACATGACACGGATCCATTAGAGACAGTAGATCTTTTTTACGATGGTAGTGAATTTACTTATTTAAAATCAAAAAGAATTAATACGGAAAATACTCATGGAACGGGTTGTACGTTTTCGGCAGTTATTACTGCGGAACTTGCTAAAGGCAAAAAGGTGTATGAGGCGGTTGCAACAGCAAAGGATTTTATCCAAGCTGCAATTGAAGAAAATTTCCCACTAGGGAACGGACACGGCCCAACGAATCATTGGGCGTATAAAAAAAGGAGTAGTTTGATTAAATGACAAGAATCAATACAGATAGGTTAAGAGATATATTAAAACTATATTTTATTATGGGCAGTCCCAATTGCAATAAAAGTCCTGTAAGTGTACTTAAGGAAGCCATTGCTGGAGGGATTACCTTATTTCAATTTCGCGAAAAAGGTCACGATGCTTTAACAGGTGACGAAAAATTTATGCTTGCAAAAGAACTTCAAGCAATTTGCAAAGAACATGAGATCCCATTCATTGTGAATGATGATATTGATTTAGCGATTTCCTTACAGGCGGACGGGGTACATATTGGCCAAGAAGATGAACCTGTAGAGAACGTTCGCAACAAGATTGGGGATATGATTCTAGGTGTATCCGTTCATACGATGGAAGAAGCAGTGTTGGCGCTAGAGGCAGGTGCAGATTATTTTGGAGTAGGACCGATTTTTCCTACTAAAACAAAGGAAGATGCGAAAGCAGTTCAAGGAACAGGGCATATTCAACACTTCCGAAAGAAGGGTATTACGATTCCTATGGTAGGAATCGGCGGTATTACAGTGGAAAATGCGAATTCGGTTATAATGGCTGGTGCGGATGGGGTATCTGTCATCACCGCAATCAGTCAGGCTTCCGACATTACGCAAGCGGCGCAAAGCTTGTGGCAACAAGTTAAATAGCACGGAACAAGAGAGCGGGTATCCCTGCTCTCGTTTTTGCTATAATGAAGAAAAAATAGTTTATGAATGGAGGAGATACCCATGGAGTACAAATATACTATTTGCTTTATTAAAAAAGGAGAGCACATTCTTATGCTCAACCGTGTGAAATCACCGTGGATGGGGGTATGGAACGGTGTCGGCGGAAAGATTGAAAAAGGGGAAGAACCGAAAGAAAGTGTACTAAGAGAAATAATGGAAGAAACAGGTGTTCAATTGAATGATGTGGAATACAAAGGGGTCGTTACTTGGAATGTGGATGGCGTGAGATTCGGAGGAATGCATGCATTCTTGGCGGAAATCCCAGAAACGTTTGAATACCGCACACCGATTTCTACGGATGAAGGGATCTTAGAGTGGAAGGAAGTTTCATGGATTCTTAACCCTGATAATCAAGGAATAGCAAATTTGAAGTATTTTTTGCCGCAAATGCTAGAGGAATCAAATACATATAATCATAGATTTGTTTATGAAAATGGGAATGTTGTGGAGTATTCAGCAGAAATTTTAGAGGAAATAGCACATGTTGTGAGTTGAAATTTAATACCAAATTATGTGACACTGCTCTGTGAATATTGGCAAATATACATTCACTGCAAAGTTATTCAGAATTTGTAAGCATCTTCAAGTAGATCGACTAACAATTAATTTTTCACACAGAAAAAAGCGGAGACCTACTCCGCTTCTATAATTTTTTTGGCAGTATTTTTCCCATTTACAATACAGTCAGCAAGTCCAACACCATAATAGGAGCAGCCTGCAAGAATCACATTAGGGTATTCAGTCGCTAACGTATCATTTAAAGCTTCAATGGTATTTCGATGGGTTATATGGTATTTCGGCATTTTATCCTGCCATTTGGTAACCTCGACACTAATTGGTTTTCCTGTAATCCCAAGGCTTTTTTCCACGTCTTGTAATGCCACTTGAACTAAATCTTCTTCGCTGAGACTGCTTAAGTGCTCAAACACTTCTGGATTCGTATTTTTATAAAATAGTCTTAACAAAAGATGGTGATTCTTAGAAGTGTGTTCCCACTTCCTGCTTGTCCATGTGCATGCATTGCACGTTAAATCACTGTTTTCCGGCACGATAAAACCTGTCCCGTCAGCAGGGAGCTTTTCATCGGGAATATCAAATCCTACATAAACACTTATAAGGGAAGAACTTATTAGCTCATTAAAAATAGGATTTAACTCCTCATTTTTTAAAAGGGACTGCGCTACTGAATGCGGAGTACATAGTACCACATAATCAGCTTCGATTTTTCCGTGATTTGGGATCTCAATAGAGTATTGATCTTTAATCTTCACTACCGAAGTAGCTTGTGCACCTTTCAAGATTTCTACATCTGTTAATGCCGCTTCAAGTTGATCAATTAATGTAGATAACCCATTTTTAAAGGATACGAACTTTTTATTATCCGCTGATTGGAATTTTGACTTATTTGCGGACAGTCCGCGGATAATGCTGCCGTATTCATTTTTATAATCAAGCAGATATGGTAATGTAGTCGCAAGTGTTAATTCATTTAATTTTCCTGAATACACTCCAGACAATACTGGTGCAATTTGATTATCGACGATTTCTTTTCCAAGAAAGCTTTCCAGAAACAATCCGATCGAGCTATCTTTTGTAAAGGAAGTATTTTCTGTAGTAAAATCCTTCAATGCCTCGTTTTTGCCTTCCTCTGATATTAGTTCGCTGCTGAACAAGGCTTCCTTACTCATTGGAATGCCAAATATCGTATCGTCTGGAATCGGTTTTAACTGATTATGCTGATATATATACGATTTTCCTGTGGAATTATGGACAATTTCATCATGTAAATTCAGTTCATCTAATAAAGAAGCGACACCTTCTTTTCGTGCCACGATAGAATCAGCACCAGTCTCCATGATAAACTCGCCATTATGCACAGAGCTGATTTTTCCGCCTAATATGCTGTTTGCTTCCATTAATGTTAATTCCATATCTACATGTAAAGACCTTTTTAATTGTTGAAGATAGTACATGGTGGATAGCCCGGTAATTCCTCCACCAATGACAACGACCTTTTTCAATTTGTTCACTCCTCTAAATTACGAACAAGCTATATGTAAATTATAGTCTACTTTTTTAAGAATTCCTAAATGTGAATTTGTACACAATGTGAAAACATTATTGATCATAGCTTTGCAGGATGAAATTAACTTGACCTAACACATTTTTTGAAAAAATAAAAAGGATTTCATTCTCTATATAGTAAATATATAAATTAATAGTTTTTAACAAAGTAGGAGGATAAAGATGCCCATACATTATAATCAGCAAACAAATGAATTTCATCTGCAAGGTAGTGAAATAAGTTATATTTTTACCGTTTTGAAAAATAATCAGCTTGGTCATTTATATTTTGGTAAAAAAATTCGACATCGGAGTTCGTTCGAGCATTTATTATGTACGGAGACGCGAGGGATGACTGCTTGTGTCTTTGAAGGGGATACTACTTTTTCATTAGATTATATTAAGCAGGAATATCCTTCATATGGAACAACCGATTTCAGGGAACCAGCATATCAAATTCTTCAAGAAGACGGCAGCCGTACGACTAACTTTGAATACCAATCTCATAAAATCACAAAAGGTAAGCCGAAGCTAGTTGGTCTTCCTTCCACATATGTTGATAGTCAAGAAGAAGCAACAACATTAGAAATATCTCTATATGATGATTTAATACATGTAGAAATTAAGCTATTATATACCGTTTTTGAAAATCTAAATGTGCTTACTAGAAGTGCAGCATTTATTAATCATGGAAACGAAAAAATCAATTTAAAAAGAGCATTAAGTGCTAGTGTTGATTTTTTTGATGCTGATTTTGAGATGATTCAATTATCAGGTGCATGGGCGAGGGAGCGACATGTGTTTAGTAGAAAGCTTGCTCCTGGCATTCAAAGTATTTCAAGCACAAGAGGGACTAGCAGTTCACAACAAAATCCGTTCATTGCCTTAAAAAGAGGTGATACGAATGAATTTCAAGGTGAAGTTTATGGATTCAGTCTAGTATACAGCGGAAATTTCCTTGCGCAGGTGGAAGTGGATTCCTATGATGAAGCAAGGGTAACGATGGGGATCAATCCGTTTGATTTTAACTGGCTATTAAATAGTGGGGAGAGTTTTCAAACTCCTGAGGTGGTTATGGTTTATTCGGATCAAGGTCTTAATGGAATGAGCCAAACGTATCATCAATTATATCGTAAAAATCTTGTACGAGGTGAATGGAGGGATAAAACTAGACCTGTTTTGATCAATAATTGGGAAGCAACTTATTTCAAATTTAATGAGGAAAAAATCCTCGATATCGCAAAAACTGCAAAAAAGCTCGGAATGGAGTTATTTGTTCTTGATGATGGCTGGTTCGGAAACAGAAATAATGCTAAGACTTCACTAGGGGATTGGTTTGTAAATAAGGAGAAGCTTCCGAATGGAATCAGCGGTTTGGCTAAAAAAGTTTCGGACATGGGTTTAGACTTTGGACTTTGGTTTGAGCCTGAAATGATATCAAAAGAAAGTAACCTATATCTTCAGCATCCTGAGTGGTTAATCCACGTCCCACATCGCCGTCTTTCTCATGGGCGAAATCAATTTATACTCGATTTTTCAAGAAAGGAAGTAGTGGATCACCTATTCAACGCTATGTCGAAAATTTTAGGGGATGCCCCGATATCCTATGTTAAATGGGATATGAATAGAAATATGACAGAAATCGGTTCAGCAGTACTGCCTCCAGAAAGAAGTAGTGAGGTTGCCCATCGCTACATTTTAGGGGTATATGATTTGTATGAAAGGTTAATAAAAGAATTTCCCAATATATTATTTGAATCCTGTGCCAGCGGTGGAGCCAGGTTCGATCCGGGCATGCTCTACTATGCTCCGCAAACGTGGACAAGCGATAATACGGATGCCATTGAACGGCTGAAAATTCAATACGGAACCTCTTTCGTATATCCATTGAGCAGCATAGGTGCACATGTTTCAGCTGTTCCTAATCACCAGGTCCATCGCTACACTAGTTTAAAAACAAGGGCGGATGTGGCTTTTTATGGTGTGTTTGGTTATGAATTAGATATCACTAAATTATCACATAATGAAAAAAACGAAATCAAACAGCAGGTAGCCTTTTACAAAGAAAATCGCGAGCTTTTGACAAATGGAACTTTCTACCGATTAAAAAGTCCATTTGAAGGAGATGGTAATGTAACAAGCTGGATTGTAGTATCTGAAAACAAGAAAGAAGCAATTGCTGCCTATTATCAAACTCTAAACCAACCAAATGCCGGATTTGCTAGAATCTATTTTCAAGGATTAGATAAAGAAATGGAGTATCGAATTGAAGGACTGCAACGAACCTATTACGGGGACGAGTTAATGTATATTGGACTGGATATCGAAAAGCAGAAAGCAAGAAAAGAGGAATCACTCGATTTCCAATCTTGGATTTATAAGGTAAAAGCAGTACATTAAATTTTTGTAGGCTTGAACAGAACATCTCATTCATAGGTTAGAGAGGGAAAGTGCCTGTTGTCGTGGGAAGTAGTACAGAGCACAAATGTAACGATCAAAGCATGAAAGTGCCCGTTGACAGGGAAAAAGCGATAGAACGGTAACAATCAAAGCATGAAAGTGCCCGTTGACAGGGAAAAAGCGGTAGAACGGTAACGATCAAGGCATGAACGTTCCCGTTGACAGGGAAAAAGCAGAAGAACGGTAACGATCAAGGCATGAACGTTCCCGTTGACATGGAAAAAGCGAAGCAACGGGCACAATCAGAAAGGGAATGTACCCGCTGACATGGGAAAAGTAGGTCAACCGGCAAATTAAGATTCCTCTAATATCATTTACTAATTTGCAAAAATATTATTATTAGAAACTTATTATCATTTGATCCTGTCCTTAGATATTTATTGCAATTACGAAATGGCTACATTATAATTATTACGAATATTCTGTTTATTACATAGAGGAGGTCTTTAGCATGGATGTCACTGGAATTCAGCAAGTCGTCTCAAATAGTAAACTAGTATTTCCAAAAAAAGTGAAAGAACAGTCAACGGAAATGGGAAGTTCTAAAGCATTCGAAGAACTTTTAAAGCAATCTCAAGAAAATCCTGCACAGTTTTGGGATGAGGTTGCTAAGGAGTTGATGTGGTATGAGCCATGGGAGGAGACCATTACTGGTGAGCTGCCCGATTTTCGTTTTTTTAAAGGTGGAATAAGTAATCCTTGTTATAATCTGCTTGATAGACATATTGAGAACGGTGCGGCAAACCGGACAGCCCTTATTTGGGAAGGAGAAAACGGTGACACGAAATTTTTTACCTATCAAATGCTTCTAGCAGAAGTGAACCGTTTTGCCAATGTTTTAAAATCCTTTGGTGTCGGCAAAGGAGATGCTGTTGCTGTCTATCTTCCGAATCTAGCAGAGGCATTTATTGCCATTCTTGCTTGCTTCCGCATTGGAGCGGTTTATAATGCTATTTTCTCCGGATTTTCCGAAAAGTCATTGAAGGATCGGCTAATTAATTTTAAGCCGAAAGTAATTGTCACGGCTGATGCGGGACTTAGACGTGGAAAACAGCTTCCTTTGAAAGAAAAGGTTGATAATGTCATAGCAGAAATGAGTTATGTTAATGCGGTGATTGTCGTGGACCGCTTAGGGACCGAGCAAAAGATGCTGTCGGGTAGAGATTATTGGTGGCATGAAATAAGAAAAACGGCAAGCATCATTTGTGAACCGGAGCGGGTGGAGGCAAATGAGCCGGGGATTGTCTTTTATACAAGTGGAACAACTGGTAAGCCAAAAGGGGTTGTCCACTCTGGTATGGCATTCGTAGTACAAAACTATATTTACGCGAAATACCACATGGATCACCGCCAAGATGATGTTTTCTGGTGTTCCGCGGATATCGGTTGGCTGACCATGCATATATGGGGAATTGTTGGAGCATTGGCTAATGGTGTCACGACTTTAGTATATGAAGGGGCACCGGACTACCCAGTGCGGGATCGAATTTATCAAATCATTGATAAATACCGCGTCAATAAATTATTTACAGCACCGACAGCCTTAAGAATGCTTAAAAGTCTAGGAGAGAAGGCAATGGAACCTTATCATCTTGACTGTCTTGATGTCATCTCCCTTGTTGGGGAACCATTTGACCCTGAGACATGGCAATGGACACATGACGTGCTTGGGAAAGGGGACATTTGCGTCAATAATACATGGGGACAAACCGAAACGGCTGGTTGTCCATTAGCAGGTGCAGCGTGGTTAACACCAATGAAACCAGGATCCGCAGGGGTTCGATTTTTAGGGGTAGACGTGGATGTAGTTGATAATGAAGGCAATCCTGTGCCGCCAGGGGTTTTAGGGAATTTAGTCATTAAAAAACCATTTCCAATGCTATGCCGGACATTATGGATGGAGCCTGAACGCTACTATAATGCCTATTTTAGCCAAGTGGAGGGCTGCTATTTTGCCAGTGATCTTGCGTTAAAGGATGAGGACGGTTATTTCTGGGTTGTCGGCCGTTCCGATGATGCCTTTAATGTAGCTGGACATCGATTAAGTACGATGGAGATGGAAAGTGCGGTTTTGGAGTGCAAAGGTGTATCTGAAGTAGCTGTGATTGGTGTTCCTGATAAAATAAAAGGAGAGGTTCCGCTCGTTTTTGTCAAATTGGCAGAAGGTATCAGTGGAAGTCAAGAGTTAACAAGCCTAATTAATGAGAGTATTGTTAGCAGCATTGGCCAAATTGCCAGACCAAAGCAGATCTTATTTACCGAGACATTACCTAAAACAGTCAGCGGGAAAATAATGAGAAGATTATTAAAAGAAATTGTCACAAGTGGCAATGTTGCAGGCGATGTAACAGGACTTGAAGATCCTACAACGGTAGAGAATATCAAAGAGCTTGTCGCTGAAAAGGTTACCAAGGAATAGGGATAGAAAGAAGAAAGAATAAAGGTAAATCAAGGGACCGTCATTTTCTCATCATTAAAACGATGCATTAATGATAAAAAGTTTTCATCAATGAAAAAACGCCGATAATGGCGTTTTTTTTTCGAAGCTGTTTTGGCAATTTTTAATGCGTTGTTTTCATTAACTGCAGCAAGATCAAAATGCATATCATATGCAGCTTTTTCCTCAGGAAGCAAAAAGAGAACATGAATTTCTTTCGTATTTTGACCATCGGATGCATCTCTTTGTAGAACTACATAGTATGTTTTAAATGCTGATGGTGTAAGTTTTTTAGTTTCTAGTATCTTACTTTGATTTGGGAAGGGGAGATGACCAAATGTTTGAACTAAAAATGGACAGTAGAAAGTATTTTGGAATGTCTTATGGGGGAGTAATGATGCTGTATTGGAATTTATAACAGGTACCGGGAGAACAACGAAAAAATATTCCGGTACCTACATTTTTATCACTTATGCAGTTGTTTTATATCTGCAACGGAGTTAATGGATTTAATGTTAGGATTATCCCAATATGCAATAGCAACTGTTTCCGCTAAATCATCATTGTATCGAAAGAATAAATCACCGCAGGTAAGTTTTTCAGTTCTTAAATACTTTATTACTTTTAAAATTCGCGAGTATTCTTTTTCCGTTAATTTTGTATTTTTCAACGTAATGTCTATTGTATACGGAACATCTTTCATGCTTGAATATGGCGGTATTTCGTCATAATAGGGTTCGTTTGAATCTGGGATTTTGTAGTCCATACCTGTTTCAACATAAATATCAATTTTAGTTGCATCGTTCAAAATCATTTGCAATGTAGTTAATGTTTGATTTTTTATCTCATTTCCCCATGTTGCTTCCGGTAGTGTATCTTTGAATACTTCTTTTCCACCTTCTTCAATGGTTTGAAACACAATAAAAGTACGATGACTTGAATTTTCTTCCTTTAGGGTAGTACAATATGACCCTTCTTTCCAATTAAAATAACTGTCTACCATTTTTGTTTTCATATCATACTTTTTCTCCGCATATGCTTTTTCCTCCAAGCTTATTTTATGTTTAGCGATTGGATTTCCGTTAAAGCCTACATATATCCGTAAACCTATGAGTACTACTCCAATGATAAATATCGCAATGGCTATTTTAATTGATAATTTCAAGAAGATCTTCCTTTCCTAAAAAAGTTACTGCATTTTTTTAATAAGAGTCCAAGGAGCGCGCCTCCAAGAGAAAAAATTGTATATACTAACACCCAAAACCAAAATCCATTTATTTGTACAAAAAATGAACTGACACTTGTGATAATGAAGATAATGCAAGGTGCAATCCATACATCATTTGAAATCCAAGAAGAGATAAGTCCTATAAAAATAGCTAAAAAAGGGTAAAGAAAAAATACTAAGGAATATCCATCAATGCCTCGTATTGAAAGTGGAACCATGCCCGCTGAAACACCTATTAGTAAGGAGAGGCTTATAATTTTGTAATTCCTTGTTTTTAATCGTTTGATGAGATTTTCCTCGTATTGCTGTTTATTTTCATTGAAATTGGAATCAACTGGATCTAACGTACTAGAATATTCTTGATATATTTGATTACAATCTGTACAAATTTGTAGATGAGACATTATGAACTCATTCGTTTCCGAACTCGTTAGCTCATCAATATAGTTTGGAAGTAAATCTCTTACAATAGGACATTCATTTTTCATTCTTCAATCCCTTCCTTTCGAATTAATTTTTGAACTTCCATCTTCGACCTGTAAAAAGTAACTCTCGCCCAGTTTTCGGTTTTTCCAAGGGTGCTTCCAATTTCTTTAAAACTCATTTCATGAAATATTCTTAGAATGACTATCTTTTGTTGGGTTTGGTCGAGCTGCTGAATTGCTTTTACTATTTCTTTTTCTGATTCCTTTTCCATCAGATCCTTTTCGGGAGTATCTGGGTGAGAAAGGAAGAAGAAAGAATCGATAGGGTAAGTAGAAAGCCTATTATTTTTCGTATTCTTGAAATATACATGCTTAGCAATTTGGTAAAGCCAAGTTGAGATTTTTGCAGATTGATTAAATCTGTGAATAGATATGCAAGCTTGATAAAACGTTTCTTGGACAAGTTCTTCCGTAAGTTGTCTGTCCTTTGTTAAAAAATAAAGATAAGAATAAATTCTTTTGGAATATAATTCATACAGTTCTTTAACTTCTTCCAATCTCTCACCACCTTGTAAAATATTAGTCTTTTTTTATTTATTTTCGTTACAGAAAAGTAAAAAAATTTTTTATGCCTGTTAAAGAGTGTTTTTTTTTACATAATCTATCATCAGGTGGAAGGAAGTTATTTCCTTCACAATTTTTTTATAGAATAATTCCATTTTTATGATAATATTAAACAATCATAATTTAATAGTATTCAGATTATTTAATCTATTATAAAAGAGGTGCAACATGGGAAAACAAAATCTATTTAAGAGAAAGTCTATTACAGATTTAATTGCGAAAGCAGAAAGTCCTGGTGCGTCTTTAAAGAAATCGCTTGGTGCTTTCGACCTGACGATGCTTGGAGTAGGGGCAGTAGTTGGCGCAGGAATATTTGTCTTACCAGGTAAGGTTGCATCGGAATATACAGGACCTGCCATTATCATATCGTTTATAATTGCTGGAATTGCATGCGCATTGGCAGCACTTTGTTACTCTGAATTTGCCTCATCTGTTCCTGTGGCAGGTAGTGCATATACGTACAGCTATGTTGTGTTTGGTGAACTAATAGCGTGGATTTTGGGCTGGGCACTATTATTGGAATATGGACTGGCCTCAGCTTCTGTTGCAAGTGGTTGGTCATCTTATTTGCAAGGTTTACTTGCAGGCTTCAATATACATTTGCCGCATGCTTTATCAGGAGCTTTTAATCCTGCAAAAGGGACAATCATTGATTTGCCGGCAGTTCTTATCGTACTTATAATTGCTTTTCTTTTAACTTGGGGAATCCGTGAATCGGCGAAGGTAAATGCCGTAATGGTACTCGTTAAGATAGCGGTCGTTGTTTTATTTATTGTCGTTGGTATTTGGTATGTGAAGCCTGTAAATTGGACACCATTTGCGCCATTTGGCTTCCACGGAATTATAACGGGGGCAGCAACTGTGTTTTTTGCTTATATTGGGTTTGATGCTGTATCGACAGCAGCTGAGGAAGTGAAAAATCCGCAGCGAAATATGCCGATTGGAATTATTGCCTCTTTATTAATTTGTACACTTCTGTACATTATCCTTTCAAGTGTTTTAACAGGTATTGTACCGTTTACTAAATTAGTAGGCGTCGGTAATCCAGTTGCATTCGGTTTGCAATTTATTCATCAAGACTGGGTAGCAGGTTTCTTATCATTAGGTGCCATTGTGGGGATGACGACAGTTATTCTAGTTATGACATATGGTGGAACACGATTAGTGTATGCGATGAGCCGAGATGGTTTATTGCCAAAAGGATTGTCAAAGGTTAACAAAAAGACAAAGACACCGGTTGTGAATACTTGGGCATTTTGTCTCGTTATTGCCTTTTTTGGTGGATTTATTTCATTGGACAAGCTAGCGGAAATGGTGAACATCGGTACATTGTTTGCCTTTACAATGGTATCACTAGGGATCTTCTTCTTAAGAAAAATGAAGAACACTCCGAAGTCAGTATTTAAGGTGCCTTTTTATCCAATATTACCAGCATTCTCATTCTTATTATGTTTATATTTAATTTTCAATTTGCAATGGATTACATGGGTATCATTTGGTATTTGGTTAGTGATTGGCTTAATTATTTATCGTTATTATGGATCTAGAAATAGTACCCTACGAAATGAATAGAGAGAAATAAATATGAGCAGATTGTATGTAATATGGTACAATCTGTTTTTTTGTAAAATACTAATGTTTGTAAGAAACTACTTCGCTAGAAAGAGCTGCGAACGGTCATGCATGCTAGTTTTTTTAAAAGGGGAAATTCCATCTGGATGTTCATATTCAGTTCATAAACAATTTATATAATCCTTTTATCAAATGTTGAAAGGATTTAGATATAGATGGAAAGCATTACAAAATATAAAGAACCAGTTTTAGCTAACAAGAGTAATAAAATTCTTGTTATGGTTGGTTTAATTATAGGACTGATTTTTTCCGAGCTGGACGAAACAGTTGTGAATACAGCGATGCCGACAATCATTCGAGATCTTGGCGGATTAGCCATGTACGGATGGGTCGGGGGTGTATATATGTTAACCATGTCCGCATTCATGCCGATATTAGGAAAATTAGCGGATTTAATGGGGCGCAAGAAAATCTATTTAGCGAGTATGGCCTTTTTCATAGGTGGATCGATTGTTTGTGGATTGTCAAACTCTATGACACTTCTTCTCATAGGTCGTGGTATTCAAGGTCTTGGTGCAGGAGGGTTAATGCCGCTTGCAATGACAATTTCAAGTGATCTTTTTCCGGTTGAACAACGGGCAAAGGTGCAGGGTTTTATGGGCCCGATTATGTTTATTCCAATGTTATTAGGGCCATTAATGGGCGGATATTTTGTGGATCAAGTGAGCTGGCATTGGATTTTCTTTGTTAATATTCCTGTTGGGATAATAGCAGCTCTTTTTCTAGCAAGTGGATTACGTGAAACAACTATTAGGAAACAAGTGGTTATTGATTGGGGAGGGGCAATATTATTAATTTCTTCGATCGTTTCCTTGTTAATTACACCTGTACTGATTCAAAATAATGGATACACTTGGGGATCACCATTAATCATTGGTTTACTAAGCTTAGGAGCAGTTCTAATTGGAATCTTTATTTGGGTCGAAGCAAAGGTAAAAGAACCAATCGTTCCGTTACATTTATTTAAAAACCGCAACATACTTGTATTGTCTTTGATTGTATTTACAGTAGGAATCGGCTTAATGGGATCCTTTTCTTCTTTCCCATATTTTGCGCAAAACGTGTTGGGACTTACACCAACAGAGGCTGGTTATTTGACATTGCCAATGATGATAGGTGCAGTTGGGTCAGCGATGATTAGTGGATTTTTGCTAACTAAAGTACGCTACCGCGAACTGTTTGGAATTGCATTTATTATGCCAGTAATAGGTTTCTATTTGTTTTCACATATGAGTATTCATACAACGATTATTCAAATTATCATTTTCTTTTTCATAACAGGTCTAGGATTGGGAGTATTATTTGGAGGAGATAACCTAATTGTCCAGGAGTCTGTTGATAAAGAAAACAAAGGTATTGCTCTTGCCACGGTTCCTTTATTTCAAACGATAGGAGCAACAATAGGTGTTAGTATCTTTGGAAATTTGTTATCATCAACACTTACTTCCAAATTGCAAAGCTTAGGTGATAAGCTTCCAGAAAGTATGACAGCAAATATGAAAGGCCTAGCTGCTGCAGGGGTGCCTCATGGGCTTCCGTCAGGGCTTATAATACAAATTAAAACATTATTCATTGAATCGTTTCAGCATATTTACATGTATTCTTTTGTGATTGCGATAATTGCGTTTGTCTTGAGTTGGTTTTTGAAGAAAGAGATATTATCGCCGAAATCGGATGAAGAAGATATGGTGAAGGAATAGTCGTGGAAATTTGTTTGGTTGAATTATGATGAGTAGTGCCTGAATTAATTTGAGGAATGCCTGAATTATGTTGGGTAGTGCCTGAATTAATCTGTGGAACGCCTGAATTATGAAGAGTAGTGCCTGAATAATTTGAGGAACGCCTGAATTATGAAGAGTAG